>RFOO01000303.1 GCA_009926645.1 bacterium
CATATACATTCTCTAGCTCTTTGCCATCAGCCCCCCCGTACACAAAATACTTAGTGCCTCCTCCCTCAGTAAGACAAGGAACTGGTTTAACTCC
The DNA here is from genome assembly GCA_009926645.1 of bacterium. Lineage (GTDB taxonomy): Bacteria > Verrucomicrobiota > Verrucomicrobiia > Opitutales > UBA953 > UBA953. The sequence goes on from RFOO01000303.1 coordinate 95, forward strand.
AACAGTAAACGGAACTGCCAATCAAATCATTTTACCTCTTGGAACTGTTGCTCCGTCATATACTTCCACAAACTATGCAGATGTAAAACTGGGTGCACCCACAGCATTACTCCAATCAGACATTCTTGCAGCCATTGGAAATAGTCTAACCATACGTTCAGACACCTTTACTATTCGAGCCTACGGCGATGTATCAGATAAAGCAGGAAGCCCAGCTGCAGGTGCTTGTTGGATTGAAGCAGTGGTGCAACGTTTACCCGACTTTATAGACCCCAGCCAAGATGCCGATTTTGCAGTAAATGGTAATGATGCGCCTTCACCATATACAAGTGCCCTAGGTCATAACCCAAACCTTCTTCCTGTTAATATAAATCTAGGAAGACGCTTTGTCATAGTTTCAATGCGTATTTTAAAACCTAATGAACTATAGTTGATATGTTTAATAGAATATGTCTTTTATTTACATTAATTTTCGCTTCTGCCTATGCTGAAAACAAAGAAAAAGAAGTGAGATTTAAAGCCAATTTCAAAGTTCTTAGCTTTAATCCTGACATTCAAGATCTTGGCTATTTAGAAGAAAAAGAACTTCGATTTGTTAATATAAATCAGGACATAATTTCATCAGATTTTCTCTATTTTGGAAAACCTGAAATTGAGTTTGTAAAAATAATAACACCAAAACCTCCTCCTAGCGAACTAGAACTTTCAGTAGAAACACGTCAAAATGCTGAAAAGAAATTAGAGCAAATTTCAGATCAGTATAATAAATTAAATCTTCAACTTAGAAAAATTAATGAATCAATTGGGAACCAAGAGAGACAGCCTAATTCTTCGGAATTGCTAATTATAAATGAAATAAACAATTCCATGCAACTACTAGCCGAAAAAATAAGTAAGGCGGAAACTGAGTTGGCTAATGCTCATGGCAATTACCTTAGAAATCTTGAAAAAGCCCCTAAAATTGAAACTAATAAGAAAAAAGATAACCTAAAAAAAGAAAACATTCCTCCCCCATACGAGCCCTTGGCTAAATTCACGATTCCAGTATCGGGTGGAAATTATATTCTGATTTTTAATAAGACTCCGAATGGCGTAACCATTTCGCCACTCAACGATGCTCCAGGAGTATTCCCCTTCGGATCCTATCAGTTCATCAACCTCACAGGTACAACGGTTGAATTACGCTTCGGCTCCAAAGTCATTCCTCTCAACCCAAATGGCCGCACGGTTTTTAAACCTGAGACTGCTAATGGCGAATACCTCGAAGGTGAGTTTTGGACGAAGGTAGATGATGAGTTTAAACTGGGTTATAAGTTCCG
>RFOO01000304.1 GCA_009926645.1 bacterium
TGGATCAAGCGATGGGCCTGCCTCGCTCTAAAGTTCCCCGTTTGACGCTTTTAGGTGGTGTTACTGGATTTATCACGGGCTGCTTACTTACCTGGTATATGAATTCATACGACTACCCCCTTATCGTCGGGGGTAAGCCTTTCTGGAGTCCTATTTATCCTTTCCCAGTGATGTACGAGTGCACGATTCTCTTTGCGGCTTTTGGTACCTTCTTCGGCCAATTTATTCTCAACGGCCTACCTCGTCACCACCATCCTTTGTTCGACCTCCCTCAGTTCGCTCGCACTTCGGATGATTCCTTCATGATTGTTCTCGAGGCGACCGATGAAAAATTCCACTTAGACGAATCACGTAACTTCTTACTCTCCTTAGGTGGTCAAGAAATCACCGTCATCCGCGACTAACTCTCATGCGCCGCTATCTTTCTGTACTCTTGGTCATCGTTCTCGCCCTGATTGGGTTTTTTGGCTTCCAGGGCAAAACTTCTAAAGACACTCCTGTTTATGTCTTTGATGATATGGACTATCAGTCTAAGTATAAGCCCCAAGGGGAGAATACTTTCTTTGCTGATGGTCGCGATGCTCGTTTGCCCGTGGCTGGCACGGTGGCTCGGGGTAATGCGATCGAGTCAAACCAGGTTTTTGCCGATGATTATCGCTACACCGCGGCGCTTAATCCTAGTTTTGTTACGGGCAAAGACGCTCAAGGGCACTTCTTGGTTAATTTCCCAGAAAAATCCTTGGAGCTTTTGCCAACGGGTGAGCTAAAACCTTTCAATATCGATGCTAAGACTTTTGAAACGGGTCGCACAAAGTTCCAAATTTACTGTGCGGTCTGTCACGGAGCGGCGGCCGATGGGAACGGTATCATGAAAGTTCGCTCTGCAGTGGAAGGTGATGTGGCGATTAACACCATTGCGAATTTACAGGCGGCGCTTTATCGCGATTACCCAGCTGGACAAATCTTTGATGTGATTACTCATGGTAAAAATACCATGCAAGGTTATGGCGATAAACTTTCGCCTGAAGAAAGATGGAGTGTTATCGCTTACCTGCGCGCCCTTCAACTTTCGCAATCATTCCCTGGGGAACTCATTCCCGCTAACGTTAAGAATAACATCAAGTAATTCGCTATGAGTACAGTTTCTACAAAGCTTTCCCAACGATGGACCTTCTTTTTCGGCTTTGGCTTACTCGCCCTCGCCGTAACTTGGTTCTTTGCCTATCAAGGCATTCATGGACATGATCATCGACCTGCACTCTCGGTTTTAGTGGGTTGTCTCTTTTGGGTCTCCATTCTGATTGGGATGCTGATGCTCACCATGATTACCCGGGTCTTTGATGCTGGGTGGGCACCTATTATTCGTCGCTCTTGGGAATTTATGATTGGT
>RFOO01000305.1 GCA_009926645.1 bacterium
AAGAGTGTAGGTATAAAAAATACAAATGATTCTTTATTTAGGGTAGCAAAACAGACAGTAGCAACAGCCAACCAATAATGATTTTTAATCATTAAAAGCATGACCAAGGCCATAAAGAATAATTCACTAAAATCATAATAATACCCTCCCACTGTCTGGATGATTGGTAAAAAAAGAGAAAAGAGACAGGGGGCTAATATAGATGCCACCTCGCTAACACCGAAAAGACTTAATGTATTTTTAAGAAGATACAATGAGACGAGAAGAAAGAAAAATCCCATCCAATAAATAATAATCCACTTATATTTATAAGCATTTGTCTTATTACTCAAATTAGTTGCCTTGTTGTAATATCGAAACGGCCCAAAATTATAAACGTTAACAATTTTAGTACTAATTTTTTCTGGAGTAATACGCTCAATTTCATTCGCAATTATTGGCACTAACTGACGATAAACAAAGGGGCGATGCGCAGTACCATCTAAGATTCTTTCTAAACTAAAACGATCACTACCGTCACGAAATCCCCACTTCGCCACGAATCCAGCGTAAGAAGCTGCTGCGACTAAACTAAAGATCGTAAATAATAAAAATTGTTTTATAAAAAAATTTTTCATAATAAAAATTTCCCTTAGGATATTTTAGATGTAATTAGGAAAGTACCTAGGATGATAAAAAATATCCCTAATAATTTATATAATGACATACTTTCCCCTAATAAATAGTAAGCGGCGACAGCATTTACAATAAACCCTACCGATAACATTGGGTAAGCCACGCTAATTTCTAATTTCGAGATAGCAAAAATCCAAATTACGAAGCTAACGCCGTAAAGGGCTAAGCCCAAAACCACGAGAGGTTGTGAAAAAATTCTTAGCAAAAGACTGCCGATGTTTTCGAAGCTAAAAGCGAGGGGCCCAATGTGCTTAGTTCCTTGTTTTAATAAAATTTGAGCCAAACTGCCAATCAGTATTGAAACTAGAACCGAGGTATATTGAAAATTTTTCATCTGATTTATAGGTTTTTATTTAGCTAGAAACATGAACACCAGAGACAGTAATATAAGGACGTAGGCCCAGGGCTGTCTTAAGGCATGTACCACTGGATCGTTGTGTAATTGACCACGCCAAGCTTGAAGCCAAAAACGTGCTAGGCCGAAAAGAACCAATGGTGCGATGTACATGATATAAATTGGTTTGGTATATAAATAGTTAACCGCTGGGCTAGCGGCGTAGAGGCATATAACCAGTGTCGCCGCAAAGGCAGAGCCTACGCCCAGTAACCCCATTAATAAATAGTCTTCTCGCCTATATCCACGACCAGCAATTTTCCCGTTCTGAGATTCCGGCAAATTAAACAACTCAGCGAATCTCTTAAGGCA
>RFOO01000306.1 GCA_009926645.1 bacterium
GGAGCTTCTTTCTTTTCGTTTGATGCAAAACTTCACGATCTTTGTCGGTTAATGACACAGACGGGGCTAGGCTATCTCACCCTAGGACAAAGCAGCCCCACTCTTTCCGGGGGAGAAGCGCAGCGCTTAAAACTAGTGAGTGAACTCGCCCAAGGACTCCCCACTTTTCGCGAACGCCATAAAGGAAAAGTTAAGCCCAACCTCTATATCCTCGAAGAACCGACCATTGGTTTACATCAATCCGATTGTCGTCGACTGATCGAGTTGCTTCACGCCCTCGTTGACCAAGGTCATACGCTTATCGTCATTGAGCATCACCCCGATATTCTCGCCGAAGCTGATTGGATTGTGGAGATAGGACCAGAGGGAGGCATAGAAGGAGGCCAACTTCTGTTCGCGGGGGATCCCGAGTCTTTGGCAGCGAATGCCTCGACCCCAACCGCCCCAAGTTTGGCTAGTGTTTTAAAAGTAAAAAAGAAAAACCCTCAAAAAGCCAAAATAAGCTAGGTGGTTGTTCTTCATGAGTGAGAAATACACCAGTCTTCGCTCAACAATCCCTCAATCCGTGCGGGTTATCTGTTTATTGATTCTTTCATTGGCGTCACCTCTCTCACTTTTTGCGCAGAACTTATCAGCCAATAACAGCGAAGAAGGACGTCCTGAAATCAAAAAAATCAATCAACTGATCGGCGAAACCCAACAGTGCTTAGAAAATGGCCAATGGGAAAAACAAGTAGAGCAACTTGAGAAAGAACTCTTGCCCCTGCTGAACGAAACTTTTGCCACCAATGGCCTACAGCGATACCAAAAAATTTGGGCTAATCCCATTTTAGCGACCGCCCTCACCCAAACTTATTTTATTCGTCGAGTAACACCCGATGAACTTCGACGTCTTAGTTACAAAAAAACTTATAATCCTTTTCTTAGCGAGTTGCTCAAGAACTCGGAATGGATGGCCAACTTTGCCCTTAATTTAAAAGCTGAAGACAAAACACAGGAGGCTCTAGAAGTTTGGGCCAGTCTATGGGCAGACGACAGCAAGGAACTGAAAGGTAAGTATTTTAACCTGCAAATTGCCTGTGCCCTTGTTTTTGATGTGCCACCACTCTATCTCCATATCGGCACCAACAAGCCTTTTGAAATCTCGGTCCTCAATCGTTACCGTTTATTCCGTGAACTTGCCGAAGGGAATAAACTGCTCACCGATATCAAAACCCTACAGCCCTATGAGCTCATCTGGGTTGTCGCCAGTGCCGTTCCCGATGAAGAACTTCGTTGGGCGCAAAGCCAAAATAATTTACGCAACTTGGCCGACTGGGCTCCGGCTTATCCCATGATTAAATACCGCATGGATTTTGTGACCAAAGAAAAAACTAATTT
>RFOO01000307.1 GCA_009926645.1 bacterium
AGGTACCGAGTACAAAACCTGGAGACTGCATTTGGAAACCCCAGCCAATCGAACTGCCACCAGCTTTGAGTGCTAAAATGATGGCTGCTAAGCCAAGAAAACTGACGACAACTCCTGCCGTATAACTTAATCCCAATAAAATAACGGTTGAAGGTTCTGCTCGCGATTGTTGGGCAATACTCAGAACTTTAATTCCTATCATGGGAAAGACACAGGGCATTAAATTGAGGATAGCGCCGCCAAGAAAAGCTAAACTAAGCCAAAAGAGAAAAGAATGATTGGTGGTCGGGAGAAGGTGGGGTTTTTGCGTGGTTATCGCTTCGAGACCTTGTAGGACCTCGGATCCAGTCAAAACCTCTGAAAGGATGACAGGTGCCTGATCTTTCTTTAGAAAGACGTTAAGGGGAATACCTTGCCGACCATATTTTTTTAATTCAGCGGCAATCGCGGCATCTTTTTTGGTCCAATCGGCTTTCAGTAAAACGACTGATTGAGTGAGAAGAGCATTTTGGACATCTTCTTGTGTATAGACGCGCTTATTCACTTGGCAGGTCGCACACCAGCGAGCGGTAAAATCGATATAAACAATTTTTCCGTCGTTGAGTGCACGATTTTGTGACTCTAGCGACCAAGGTTGCCAAGTTAAAGAATGACTCTCTTTGGGCTTTTCCGTTGAAGCTGAGGCAGGTGCTATGGTCGTCTTTTTTACGATTATTCGCACAAATGTGCCATCGCTACTTCGAGTGATAAAGGAGAGTGGACCAGCTTCAAGTTTCTCTGGTGCGTCGTTCAAACTGAACACTTTATTGGATCCTTGTTGGCTTTGTTGGTCGACGGCACTGGCGGTGATGAAGTTACGCTCAGGAAACCAGATAGAAGAATAGGTTCTTCTTTCTTCAGGGTCTATTGAAGCAGGTAGTGAAACGATTAAATTCTGTGAGTCAGATTGATTGGCCAACTCGACGATTTCGGCACTCAATACCAGTTGTAAATCTGGATACTTTCGTGAATCGAAGGGGAGTGCTTCATTTTTTTCTCCGATCTTTAAAGATAACGCGACTTCCTTTTCTTGAGGATAGCAGCCCGCTTCATTGCACTCGAGCCATTCCACTTTAGCTTTGAGATTAAGAACTCCTTGAGCCTCGGCAGGAGGGGTTACTTCGAGAAGAAAAAGGGATTCTTCACTGTGGATAAAACTGATGATACCTTTTTGATTGTAGAGAGTCGGGCCTGGTAAAAGAAAGTCGCTAATGGATGATCCAGCTTTCTCTTGCCAAGTAATGGAAGGGGGTTGGCCTGCATCACCCGGTACTTTCCAGTAAATATGAAAACCAGGGTCGCAGCGAAAACGCACGCCGATGAG
>RFOO01000308.1 GCA_009926645.1 bacterium
CGTGAAAATTACCTACATTCTTTCTGCACCGCAGATGGCGGGTTTTTTGCGAGGTCATCTTTCCACTATGAAGGCATCAGGATTTTCTCCCATTATTATTTCTCCTGAAGAAACACCGCAAATTAAAAAACTTGTTCACAATGAAGGTGCTCAACTTTTTATTGTACCGATGGAAAGAAATATATCTCTGATAAAAGATGTCCGAGGCATTTTTCAACTAACCTACCTTCTGTGGAAAATTAAACCGGAAATTACTGTAACTATTGGGCCTAAAGCTGGCTTATTAGGAGGGGTCGCTTCCACTTGGGTTGATACGCCGTGTCGCATTCAGACGAAATGGGGTATTCGTCTCGAGACCGCCCAAGGTATCTTAAGGTTGGTTCTAATGATTGCGGATAAAATCGCAGCATCGTGTGCGCATTTTATTCTTTGCGACAGTCATAGCGGAAAACAACGCACAACTGAACTCTGCCTAGCACCGGCTCAAAAAATTTCCGTTATAGCGAATGGTTCGGCGAATGGTATCGATACTAACCGGTTCGAGTTCAACGCGACGAATCAAACAGTTGCAGAGCAATTCAGGAAGGAGTTAGGCATTTTACCAAATGATCCTTTAGTAGGGTTTGTTGGCAGAATAAACCTCGATAAGGGCATCGTTGAGCTCGTTGACTCCTGGAGAAAAATTAAAGCCAGAATTCCTAGAGCAACCTTGGCAGTCATCGGTGAAAATGAGTGCAAAAGCTCAGCTGAACTGAAAGCACTCAACGAACTTAAAGAGTGTGCCGGAGTTAAAATTCTTGGGGCAAGATCCCAAATTGAAGGCCTTTTTTTAGCAATGGATGTTTTACTCCTTCCCTCCCACCGCGAAGGTTTTGGGGTCGTGGTTCTAGAAGCCGCAGCCATGAAAGTACCCACAGTTGGTTTTAAGGTTACAGGCATGAAGGACTCTGTCGTTAATCATCAAACCGGTGTTCTTGTCGAGTTGGGGGATACCAATGGTTTAGCTCAATCCACAATCAACTACCTTTTAGATCCTAGTTTGAAGCAGAAACATGGAGAGGCTGGCCGAAAGAGAGTTTTTGAGGATTTTCAACAGATTACTGTCTGGGAAGGCTATTTTCATTTCTTCAAGCGTGCAGCAAACTCTCGCGGGCTTTGTACTCGTGACATTCAGTGGAGACCTCAACAATGATCGCCAAATCTCCAGAAGTTTCCATTTTGATGGGCATTCATAATTGTGCTTCGACATTGAGTGAAGCCATTCAGAGTATCCAGCAACAAACTTTTACGGATTGGGAATTTATTATTTGTGATGATGGTT
>RFOO01000309.1 GCA_009926645.1 bacterium
ATTTTCCAGAGACTAAAACCGTTCCAGCGTGCGATGAGTCCAAGCACGATAAAAATAAAAAGGGCACAGGTAAGGTAAACGCAGAACATGAGTTTGCCAAGATGGGCGAGAGTGCTAACGCCATATTGCCCAATGGTAAAAGCAATGGCACCAGCGGCGGCTAATGGCGCTAATTTGGTTATGCTATTGAGCATTCCGAAAAAGACACGCGTAACTTCCTGAAGTAAATTAAGGATAGGTCGACCGTGGTCGCCTAGTTGCCCGAGTGCGATACCGAAGAGCAGAGCCAGAAAGAGAACCTGCAAGATTTCTCCTTCGGCAAAGGCACTCACAAAGGTTTTGGGGATAATATGTAAAATATGTTCCACTGCCGTCATGCTTTTGGCTGCGGTTTCATATTTCGCTACCGAGCCAGCATTCAGTGTTTCGACAGTCGCATTAAATCCGTCGCCAGGCTTTAGAACATTGGCTACCACGAGGCCGATGACCAAGGCTATCGTTGTTACGACTTCGAAATAGACAAAAGCTTTAAAACCTACTTTGCCGGCTTTCTTTAAATCACCCATTCCAGCTAAACCAACCACCACGGTGCAGAAAATAATCGGGGCAATCAGCATCTTGATTAAGCTGATGAAGCCATCTCCCAAGGGCTTTAAACTGGTGCCAGTGGTAGGAAAATAAAATCCAATCAAACCCCCGATAACGATGCCGATTAAAACCTGAACGTAGAGATGCTTAAGAAAGCGCATAAAAGATTACGTGGGCTGGGTAAAACAACCTGAAGGGTGCTATTTTAATGTCAACGCGGACTACGCGAGGAGACCTTCTTTTGACGAAATTTCCAGCATTCAGGGAGATGGTCTTGGTAGACTCCAATGGCCTGTAAATACGCATGAATAATCGTTGGCCCAACAAATTTCATGCCCCTTCTTTTTAACTCACGAGAGATTTTTTTAGATAAGACAGAAGGTAGGTTGAGCGAGGTGCGTCGATCATCGATGGTTTTGATTAGTGTATCGAGCCATCGACTAAAAGAGCCGAACTCTTTTTGTATATCGTTGAACACTTGAGCGTTTCGAACGGCTGATTCAATTTTTCCCCGATGTCGCACGAGGCCTTTGTTTTTTAGAAGTTCATCGATTTTTTTAGGTTTAAATCGGGCAACTTTTTGAGGAACAAATTGGGCAAAAGCCTTACGATAATGCGGACGTTTCTTGAGAATAGTCAGCCAAGAAAGGCCAGCTTGGGCGCCTTCAAGAATCAGCTGTTCAAAAAGGATGCAGTCGTCCTG
>RFOO01000310.1 GCA_009926645.1 bacterium
TGGCAATGAGCCGTCAGCAAGAAAGACGCCGATACCAAATATCGCGTGCTCGTTCTTTTTTAGAACGACGACTCAACGATATTCGGCAAAAACTCGATTTGAGTCCAACGGCGACCCCTCTCACGGGAGAGGCGGCCTATGAGGAAACCGAGATTGGTCGTGCCCCAGGTCAGTTACCAGCAGCCTCCCCTTTTGAGTCGAATAGTCCTACAAAATTTCGAGTACTTACCTACGACGAAAATCAATGCAAGGCAGAGGAGTTCTCCGATCTTGATAGCATCGGACGATACGCTGGCCGGCCTGGCATAGTTTGGATTCAAGTTCTCGGCATCACCGATCCGCAAGTCGTGCACATCGTGGGAGCCTTCTTTGATATCCCTATGTTGGCACAAGAGGATATCCTGACGGCAACTTCACGCCCCAAATTTGAAGAGTATGGTGATAAAATTTTAACTATTGCTCGTGCCGTTCGCATCGGCGTTGAAGAGAACACTCCTCGCGGACAGCAAATCTCAATCGCAGCAGGTTCGAACTGGGTCATTTCCTTCCACGAGAATGACGAAAAAGTTTTCGAGGCGGTCGAAAAACGCCTGCAAGACAACCGTGGCAATTGCCGTCGCTGGGGCGCGGGCTACTTAGTTTACTCTCTTCTCGACACCCTCGTCGATCGCTTACTCTACCAAACAGAGGAAATTGAGGATGCCACGACCGAATTAGAAGACTCCATTTTATTGGGGACTGACAACTGGGATTTGAATGAGGTCTACCGTCTCAAACGAGTTGTTGTGAGATTAAGCCGTCTAGCTCAACCACTAAAAGACATGGTCAGTGTACTCGAGCACTATGAACACCCTCTCCTCCCCTCTTCCTTGGATCTTTATCTGCGCGATCTTTATGACCACGCCATTCGTGCGACTGACCGTATCGAACACGCACGGATGATTTTACAAGACCTGCAAGAATATCATCACACTCAACAAGAACGCAAAACGAGTGAAATCATTCGCGTGCTTACGGTCATGAGTTCGGTCTTTATTCCGCTCACTTTTTTAGTCGGTTTATGGGGAATGAACTTCCAATTTATGCCAGAAATTCACACCGAGTGGGGTCATAAATACGGTTATTATACTGCGGTCGGTGTCATGATTTTACTCGGCACAGGCATCGTCCTGTGGATGAAGAAAAAGCGTTGGTGGTAAAGCAGCTTAAGCACAGTCCTGCGCATCGACATCGATAACATCGATGACCTGCTCATCACGCAATATCTTAGCACGCAAAGGCAACAGAGCA
>RFOO01000032.1 GCA_009926645.1 bacterium
GAAAGTACCACCACCTAAATCGTAAACGGCAATTTTCTCGTCACCCTTCTTATCGAGTCCGTAAGCCAATGAAGCAGCGGTTGGCTCGTTCACGATACGCAAAACTTCTAGGCCAGCAATCGTCCCTGCATCTTTGGTCGCTTGGCGCTGCGAGTCATTAAAGTAAGCGGGAACCGTGATCACAGCTTGGGTCACTTTTTCACCGAGATAAGCTTCCGCATCGGCCTTGAGTTTTGCTAAAACTTTGGCGGAAATTTCTTCAGGTGTAAAAACACGGGGCTTGCCCTCGACTTCACACTCAATGGCTGCATCGCCATTCTTTCCTTCGACAACTTTGTAAGGAAGTTTAGCCGCAATGTTTTTCACCTCGGAAAACTTACGTCCGATTAAACGCTTAGCCGAGAAGACAGTGTTCTTCGGATTGGTCACCGCTTGGCGCTTGGCCGCTTGACCGACTAAGACGTCACCATTTTTCGTGAAGGCTACAATCGAGGGAGTGGTGCGGGCTCCTTCTGAATTGGCGATAACCACTGATTCTCCTGCTTCCAGAATGGCCATACAGGAATTGGTGGTGCCGAGGTCGATGCCGAGGATTTTACTCATAGTATTTTTAAGAATAGTTGAGTTGATGTGGCAGGGCTTATGCCAAGGGGAAATCTTTAAAATTCCCTTAAATTTTAACTTTTTAGATTGCCCCTGAGCGGGAAATAAGGGGCAAAATGACAAAGTGTCCCACCACCTCTGGGTGGTTTACCTGTCACACTTTCCTTCTCCGTTGCCCTTTGGGGCGCTCTAACCTAACTCAATCGAACTATGTCGGAACCACTCGACCTTCCCGTACGTCTCCGCCGCCTTCGCGCCTCGGCAGGCATTCGTGCGATGCTATCCGAAACCACAGTGGAACCACGCCATCTTATCCAACCGCTCTTTGTGACCGAAGGCGAACAGCCCGAAGCGATTGCTTCTCTGCCAGGCATTTTCCGAATTCCGCTGGCACAACTTGCTGCCAAGTGCGCTCAACTTCAGCTTCTCGGTATTCATGGAGTCGCCCTCTTTCCAAAAATTGAGGCAAGTCGTAAAACCGCCGAAGGAGCTGAGGCTTGGAATCCCAACTCCCTCGCCCTTCGCGCCATTCGTGAAGTAAAATTTAAATGTCCTGGTATCGTCATCTTTGCTGACATTGCCCTCGATCCTTACACCACACACGGTCACGACGGAATTTTGAACGGAGCTGGAACGGATGTAGACAATGATCGCACCGTTGAAGCCCTCGTTAAAATGTCACTGCTCACGGCACAAGCAGGCGCAGATTTTGTGGCACCCTCAGATATGATGGATGGTCGAGTCGCAGCCATCCGCCAAGCACTCGATGCGAATGGTCGAACGCAGACGGGCATTCTCGCTTATTCAGCCAAATTTGCTTCAGCTTTTTACGGTCCTTTCCGCGATGCCGTTGGAAGTACTTTATCCAATGGGAAAACCCTATCTAAAGCGACCTATCAAATGAATCCGGCAAACCGTCGCGAAGCGATACGCGAAGCTTTGATTGATGCTGCCGAGGGTGCGGATCTACTGATGGTCAAACCAGCGGGATCCTATTTAGACATCATCCGCGATGTTCGTGAATCCTCCGCTTTACCAATTGCAGCCTATCAAGTATCCGGCGAATACGCACAGCTCCACGCGGCTGCGGAAAAAGGCTGGCTGCAACTACGCGCTGTGCGCGACGAATCACTTCTGGCCATCCGACGTGCGGGAGCGGATGTGATTCTGACCTACTTTGCCGAAGCTTTTGCCAAAGATTACCACGCTCGGTAAGTTTTCATGACTGCTCCACAAAACCACCCGCGCGACCCGCTTCATGGTGTTACGCTGGAAAAGGTGCTTCTTTATCTAGTCGAAAAACATGGTTGGGAAGAAATGGGACGTCGTATCCCTATCCGTTGTTTTCTCTACAATCCTTCGCTTAAATCGAGTCTGACTTTTCTCCGCAAAACTCCTTGGGCACGTCAAAAGGTCGAGGCTTGGTATTGCGTGGATCGTCGGGGAGGCTTTGGCAGTGGACCCAGTCCTGCGGAATAATATTCAGTCGCTTCTCCTTGCCCAAACCACTGTCCTTTGCCTTAACTAAACTTTTCTTATGCATCTGAAAATCGCGATTCTCCCTGGCGACTACATCGGCCCCGAAGTCATGGCTGTGGCAGTTCCTGTTCTTGAAGCGGTCTTAAAACGCTCGGGACACACCGTCGAGCACTCGACCCATCCGGTCGGTGGCGCTGGAATTGATCTGCATGGGAAAGCCCTACCCGATTCAACTTTAGAAGCCTGTCGTCAGGCCGATGCGATTTTATTTGGCTCGGTCGGTGGACCGAAATGGGAAAAACTTCCTCCCCAAGAACAACCCGAGCGAGCTTCGCTCCTGCCCCTTCGTAAACATTTCCGTCTCTACGCAAATGTGCGTCCAGGATTGTTGCTCAAGAATTTAATTGATACCTCTCCCATTCGTCCCGAGCGCATTCCTCAAGGTGTTGATATGGTCTGCATTCGTGAGTTGACGGGTGGACTTTATTTCGGCGCCAAATCCACCAAGCCTTGCGACAACGGTGACATTGAAGCGATTGATACGATGGTTTATCGTAAATCGGAAATCGAACGAATCACTGATGTCGCCATTGCTACCGCCCGCGGTCGACGCAAACACATCACTCTGGTGGATAAAGCCAATGTCCTCGAAACTTCTGTCTTGTGGCGTAAAGTCGTGAGCGAACGCATCAAGACAACCGCTCCAGATATCACCTTGGCCACAATGTATATCGACAATGCGGCAATGCAGTTGGTACTTCGCCCGGCCCAATTCGACGTCGTGCTCACCGAAAACATGTTTGGAGATATTTTATCCGATGAAATGGCTGTGATTTGCGGATCATTAGGCATGATGGCCTCCGCTTCTTTAGGCATGGACATCAATCGACATGGCAAAGGTTATGGTCTTTACGAGCCTTCGGGTGGCACCGCTCCCGACATCGCTGGCCAGGATAAAGCAAACCCCTGCGCACAAGTACTCTCCGTCGCCCTCATGCTCCGTCATTCGTTCGGATTGGAAGCCGAAGCCAAAGCAATTGAAAATGCGGTGGAAAAAACCATCGCTGAGGGCATTCGCACAGCCGACATTGCTGGTGGCGGTAAAGCCGTAGGCACGCAAGCGATGGGACAAGCGATTCTAGCACGTCTTTAATGGATGACGAAGCCGCCAGACTACGCGCCGCAGAAAGACGTCGCGAAGCGGTTTGCAGTCCATTCATGCGCATCCCACGTTTTCCGGTCGATGTCGCCCGCGAGCTGCTCGACGCTGGCTATTATCGCATCGACCAATTGGCTGGACGATCCGCCGAATCACTAATCGCTGAAATTTCTCAGAAAAATAAAACTGCGGTAGCACCCCATTTTTTACCGGCTCTACGCATGGCTGTCTATTTTTCCGAAACCCCTAGTCCGGATCCACATAAATTATTTTTGGATGAGTGGGAGGGATAAATAAAGGCACAGGGACTGGCAAACGTGATAAAGAAAAGGGTCGGGAATTTGCCTATACCTCGATTTTAATTAAATTTCAGTCATGCCCATCACCGTAGTGGTTCCAGTCATGACGCTCGGTAACTGTGTCTTACTACCACAGCAATTACTTCCCTTGCGCATCTTTGAACCTCGCTATCGGCAAATGCTCAAAGACGCCTTGGCGGGAAATCGCATGTTCGCCCTTTCGCAACTCGATGAAAGTAAACAGGGACCCGATGAAGAAGAACCACCCTGCCCCTTCACCTGCGTCGGTCGCATCGCTGGACATATCGAATGCGAAGATGGCACATCACACCTCATTCTCGAGGGTATGCGTCGCGCAAAAGTAATTAAGGTGCAGAGAAAAACACCCTACCCTTGTTTGGAAATTGCTCCCGTGGCTGAAGAGTCCTGGGAGGACTCCGTCAATGCAATGCGCGAAATTGCACGCGTGCTCGCTTACTCGGAAAAATTGGTGGCGGATTTTGGCAATGAGGCCGAGCCACTCATCAATCGATTGCGCGGTTTATCCAACCAACCCGGGGCACTCGCCGATGCGGCCGCTGGACACCTCATTCCAGAAACCGAGATTCGGCGCACTCTTCTCGAGTGCCTTTCCCCTGGTAAACGACTTAAAATGGTCGCCGATCAGCTATCTCGCATGGATGCGGAGAGAACCATCAGCGAACGAGACTTCCCTTCAGGCCTTAATTAGGCTCGGGAAAACATCTTAAAGGTCAAAATTCGCCAACCCAGCCAATGACGGGGTTTCTCTTGCAATTTAGAATCATTCCAAACAAAGTCCACATCCCCATGGACACACATCTCACCGAACTACAAAGGGATAACTTACAAGAAGCCCTTTCTAAGGCGGGCCAAAAACTCACCACCCAAAGAGAAATCGTCTATTCAGTACTCCTAACCAAGCGCGACCATCCTTCGGTCGATGAAGTTTACCAGCGCGCACGCGAATCCATGCCTGGGCTCTCTTTAGCTACCGTTTATAACTGCTTAGAAACTTTCGTGAGTTGCGGGTTAGTTCGTCAAGTTAACCACGAACGTGAATCAACCCGCTACTGCCCTAATCTCCTACCTCACGCCCACTTTCGCGATGAAGCAACCGGACGGGTCCATGACATCGAACTTCCTCCTGAAATCCTCCAAACCTTAAAATCCCTTTTACCCAGTGGATTTCAAACTGACTCCATTGAGATCAGTTTCCACGGACGCACACAAACGAATCCAAAAACAAACTAAAACTTTATGGCCGACTCCCTTATTATCAAAAATCTGAACGCCTCAATCGGCGACAGACAAATTCTGAAAAACTTTTCGCTCACCATCCCTAAAGGCGAAGTGCATGCCATCATGGGTCCGAATGGCACGGGAAAGAGCACCCTGGCCAAAGTTTTAGCAGGGCACCCCGACTACACCGTTCAATCAGGAGAAGCCACCCTAGATGGACAGCCTATCCTCGGCCAAGAGCCTGATAGCATTGCTCGGGCTGGCCTATTCCTCGCCTTCCAATACCCGAGCGAAATCCCCGGCGTAACCATCGCCAATTTCATTCGCGCAGCCCTCATCGCCCGCCAGGAAAAAGGAGCCCCCTTCGATGCCAAAGCGTATTACGCAGAACTGTACGCCAAGATGGATGCACTAAAAATGGATCGCAAATTCACCTCACGGTTTGTGAATGAAGGCTTCTCCGGTGGAGAAAAAAAGCGCTGCGAAATTCTGCAGATGATGATGCTAAAACCTAAGTATGCGGTTCTGGATGAAACCGACTCAGGCTTGGATATCGACGCACTGCGTATCGTTTCCGAAGGCGTGAATCACATGCGTGGACCCTCCATCGGTTGCCTCGTCATTACTCACTATCAACGCCTCTTAGAATACATCGTGCCCGACCGCGTGCATATTATGTATGATGGCCACATCGTGCATAGTGGCGGCAAAGAATTAGCCGTCGAATTGGAAGCTAAAGGTTATGATTGGGTCAAAAAAGAACTCGCTTCTGCCTAAACTGCTATGTCTGAAAACGACGAATCTCAAGCTCAGCGCGAAGCCATCGAAGTGGATCGCACCAAGGGCGACTTCAAGTACGCCGAAGACTATGCTTTCGATGCAGGTATTGGCCTAAACCCACAAGTCATTGACTATATTTCCAAGGTCAAAGGCGAGGATCCATGGATTTTAGAGTTCCGACAAAAAGCTCTAAAAATCTTTAACGACCTACCCATGCCAACGCACTGGGCTACTCAAGATCTCGATTCGATCAAATTCGACTCCATTCGTTACTACCTAGCCAAGGGTCAAAAACCTGTGCGTACGTGGGAAGAAGTGCCTGAGGACGTCAAAGAGACTTTTGAACGCTTGGGTATTCCTGAGTCCGAGAGAAAATTCTTAGCAGGCGTTGAAGCTCAATTTGACTCCGAGGCCGTCTACTCACGGATGAAAGATGAGTTGGAAAAACAAGGGGTCATTTTCTGCGGACCAACCGAGGGATTACGCGATCACCCCGATATTTTCCGCAAGTGGTTCGGCAAAGTCATTCCTGCAGGCGACAACAAATTCGCCGCACTGAATTCCGCTGTATTTTCTGGTGGCTCTTTCATCTATGTGCCCAAAGGCGTAAAAGTCGCACAACCACTCCAAGCCTACTTCCGTATCAATGCGGAAAACTTTGGTCAGTTTGAACGCACTTTAATCATTGCGGATGAAGGCTCGGAAGTAACCTACATGGAGGGTTGCACGGCTCCCAAATTCGAAACCGCCACCCTACACTCAGCGGTGGTAGAACTAGTCGCCTTAAAAGGAGCCAAGATTCAGTACATCACCGTACAGAATTGGTCGGCTAATGTCTTCAACCTCGTGACTAAACGAGGAGTGGCCGAAGAAGATGCGGAAGTTCGTTGGATTGATTGCAATATTGGTTCACGCCTTACCATGAAATATCCTGGTGTCGTCCTGCGCGGTAAACGTGCCCGTGGTGAAGTCCTCTCGATTGCTTTAGCCAATGACGGACAGCACCAGGATACGGGTGCCAAGATGATTCACGCCGCGGATGAAACTTCTTCTAACATCATCGCTAAATCAATTTCTGTCGGTGCAGGTCGTTCAACCTATCGAGGCTTGGTTCACATGCCTAAAACCTTAAAAAATTGTAAGAATAATACCGAGTGCGACGCCTTGCTCATCAATGAGCACAGTCGCACCGACACCTACCCAGCGATTTCTGTGCGCGGTCAGAAAAACTCCGTTCAACATGAAGCGAGTGTTTCCAAAGTTTCGGCTGAGCAGATTTTTTATATGATGCAACGCGGTCTAAGTGAAGGCGAAGCCATGTCGCTCGCGGTGAATGGATTCGTCAACGACCTCGTCAAAGAGTTCCCCATGGAGTACTCGGTCGAACTCAAACGCCTCATCGAATTACAAATGGAGGGATCCGTAGGTTAACATGGCCGTTACGAACCTTATGCAAAACCCCCTTGATTCGCATGCGCAAGAAGCGGAAACCCGCCGTTACGCAGCGCACGACTGGTTTGCTGAACTTCGTCGCCAAGGTTGGCAGCAATTCTCCAGCCTACCCTTACCCAAACGCACCGACGAAAAATGGCGTTTCTCTGATACACGCTCGCTTAGTTTGGACAACTTCAGTTTGGCCAGTGCGCCGAGCGACGAAGTCGTCGATCGTTTGTTAGCCCAATCAAACCTCATTAGTCGTCCCGCAGGTTTACTCGTCCACATCGATGGTCACTGTGTTTTACGTCCTGCACTTTCTCCTGAATTAACGGCCCAAGGCGTCAAATTCGAATCCTTTGAAGATGCTCTGCGACACCACCCCGCCCTGCTTAAGGAATATATCCTCAAACATCGCGCCGGCCTCGGTGGTGAAAAGTTTTTAGCTCTCCACCAAGCTTGGTTACGTTCAGGTACCGTTCTCTATGTGCCCAAGAATGTTGAAATAAAACAACCTTTTGTATCCGTCCATTGGACGGCAACTGAAGGGGTCGCCATTTTTCCTCACACTCTCGTCATCGCTGAGGATGGAGCCAAGGTTACGCTTCATGATTTCCAATGCAGTGCTGAACCACAGCTCCGCGCACTGGCCATCTCTGCGGCCGATCTTTATGCAGGCAAGGGCGCAACCATTTCTCGACTGGCGGTGCAAGCGTGGGGCTTGGCTACGCAATCTTTCGAAATTGCCAATACCTGCGGAGCAAAAGACTCACTCATTACTTCAGTGAATGCGGCATTAGGATCTCGACGTGCTCGTCTCGAAAATACCGTGCGCATCCAAGGTGAAGGGGCCGACGTTCGACTTTACGGGATCAGTGTAGCAACGGGAGAACAAGAATTTGATCAGCGGACCCTGCAAGTACACGATGCAGGAAACGCCAAATCTGACCTTCTTTTCAAAAATGTCCTGCTTGATAAAGCACGGACGATTTTCTCGGGATTAATCAAAGTCGCACCCGATGCGCAGCGCACCGATGCCTATCAAACCAATCGCAACTTACTGCTTTCGCCCGAGGCTGAGGCCGACTCACTTCCTGGCCTAGAAATTGAAGCGAATGATGTGAAGTGTTCCCATGGCGCAACGACTGGTCAGGTTAATCCCGAGGAACTGTTTTATCTCTTAGCCCGAGGTATTCCACTTCCCGTGGCTCAAGAACTTTTAGCCGAAGGTTTTCTTGAAGAAGTTTTAGCCAAAGTAGACGACGAGGAAGCAGCGACCGTGGTCCGCGAAATGTTCCGTCAAAAATTCCATTCTTAAAAT
>RFOO01000311.1 GCA_009926645.1 bacterium
ACCGACCTTGAAGTTGCCAATCTTTTACGTCGTGAGCAGGTGGATATCCTCGTTGATTTGGCGGGTTGGACGACAAACTTCCGTATGGGAATTTTTGCTCATCGAGGTGCACCTGTGCAGGTAAATTTTTTAGGCTACGCCTCCACCACAGGCTTAAAGGAAATGGATTATATGATAGCCGATCATGTCGTTATCCCTAAAGGCAGTGAATCTTTCTATACCGAAAAGGTTGTCCGCTTACCCTGTTACTTACCGCGCGATGAGAAGAAGTTTCCTTCTGCGCGTAGGTTCCGAAGGGAGAAAGAAGGTCTTCCGTATCGAGGGTTTGTTTTCTGCTGCTTTAACAATTCCTACAAATTCAATGCAGAAGTTTTTGATAGTTGGGCCCGTATTCTTTTGGCGGTGCCTCAGTCCTCCCTCTGGCTTAGTGTGCAGTCGCCTGCCGTTGCCAAAAATTTGACCCAAGAATTGGCCAAAAGAGGAATCCAGGAATCGCGTTGTGTTTTTGCTCAACGGCTTGATCGAGTGGAGGATCATCTTGCTCGCCATGAGTTGGCCGATTTATTTTTAGATACTTTTCCGTACAATGCGCATACGACGGCGAGCGATGCGCTATGGTCGGGGTTGCCTGTTTTAACCCGTGCTGGGGAGTCATTTGCTAGCCGTGTCGCAGCAAGTTTGTTAACCGCTTTAGGGTTAACGGAACTAATTGTGCAAACGCCTGCAGAGTATGAAGCCAAGGCGATAGAATTAGCCACGCAGCCCAAAAAGTTACGGGAGATTAAGGCGCACTTAGAGAAATGTAAGATTGAATCGTCTGTTTTTAAGATGAAGCGTTTTGCTGAAAATATCGAAGCCGCTTATCGCGCCATGGTTGCTCGTTATTTGGCCGGGCAATCGCCAGATAGTATTGAAATTAAAGAGTAAGTCATCGTTATGTTTGAATCTTGATGGCTCTATTTTTTACTCCAGTTGACACCACGGTTTTACGTATCACGGGAGAGGATGCGTTAACTTATTTGCAGGGACAGTGTACGGCAGATTTGCGTTCTCTTTCAGCGTGTCATGCGCTTTGGTTAAATCGGAAAGGTAGAGTTTTGGCGCATACCTTGATTGTGCCGCAAGTTAATCGCAGTTTTCTTGTATTAGCTCCTCATCGAAAAGCTACGGAACTCATTTCAATGATTACGGCCAACCTGATTGCTGATGATGTTCAGGTTATCGACGAGACTTTGCTATGGCAACGTGGTGTGGTTTGGGGTCAAGGCCAGCCAGAGGCTGA
>RFOO01000312.1 GCA_009926645.1 bacterium
GCGTCTTGAGTGTTGTTGATAAATTAGAACGTGGAAGTCCTGATGAGCTTTTGAAAGCCATGGAAGTGGCGGTTCAGGGTACGGCTTGCGATGCGACCAAGCTTTTGGCTGCTGCCCGTCAATTTGCATCGTTGAACTCCTTGGCAGACTTAGAAAAATTGGTGGCTGGTGATGCGCCGCTCGTTGCGCGCTTGGAGGATTGGAAGCAATTGTTGGCGACAATGGATGCTCTCGGGTATCGTGACTGTATCACCATTGATTTAACCATTGTTCGTGGATTGGCTTATTACACCGGATTTGTTTTTGAAGCCTTTGAAACGGGCGGGGATGCTCGTGCCTTAGCTGGCGGTGGTCGCTATGATACCTTGGTGAAAAAAATGGGTGGCCCTGATTTACCCGCTGTTGGTTTTGGTATGGGTGATGTGACTGTCCGTGATTTATTGCAGTCGAAGAACCTGATTCCCACTTATGCGGATGGCCCAGAGTTTTATGTGATGATTTTGGGCGCCGAGGCACGGGCTACGGCTTTAGCCGATGTGGCTAATCTGCGTCGTGCCGGATTCCGGGTGGAGTATAATTTCCGCGATGGTAAATTTGGGAAGTTGATTCAGACCGCGGAGACGATCGGGGCTCCTTATGCCTTGATATATGGTGGTGAAGAGGTGGCTAAAGGAGAGACCAAGGTCCGTTGTCTGCGTGAGCGTGTGGAAGGAATGGTGCCACGGGCTGACCTTATTCCTGCTCTTCGTGCGGTGCGTGAAGAAGGCATCAAAGCGATTTTACCGTAAATGACCAACGAGCAGAAACGCCAGTATCGCAATATGGCGAAGACCGCTTCTTGGACGATGGTCTCTCGCATTACGGGATTGGTGCGCGATCAAGTGACTACGGCGATGTTTGGGGCGGGTCATGTCGGTGCGGCGTTTCTTTTTGCATTTCAGATTCCAAATCTCTTCCGACGTTTGTTAGGTGAAGGTGCGTTGACGGCAGCGACTGTGCCTGTGCTTGCGGCGAAGACTGACGAAGGTGGGAGGCCTGCCGCCTTTGCCTTTCTCAATTACATTTTGCGTCGGATGTTGCCATGGATGATTGGCTTAACCCTTTTGGCCATTGGTGTGGCATTGGGGTGGCTTCTGCTGGCTACGAATTTGGAGAATCAGTATGCTGCTGAACTGACGATTTGGTGTATGCCTTATATGCCGATTATTTGCATCGCGGCACTTTTTACCTCGGCGGTTAATCTTTGTGGTAGATTTGGTTTAGCTGAAATTGCCTCATCC
>RFOO01000313.1 GCA_009926645.1 bacterium
TGCGTGTCCTATCCAGTATGCAAAAGTTTGTGCCGCTCTTTTTCTGTTTGGCTCTTTGGGGGTGCAAGCCTGCACCCAAAATTGTTTCGTATGAAGTAAATTCAGAAGCGACCAACCGAGCTCAGTCCGCTGTGCCAGCAAAAGAGAACGCCAAGATGCAAGCCAATGCAGCCATGGAGGCCGAGGCTGCAACCTTTGGCCAACCTAAGTGGCCTGAAACACCAGCGGGATGGGTCGTCGGCGCACCCAATGCCATGCGTAAAGGCAGTTGGATTATTCACGGCGAGGCGGAAGCGAAGGCCGAGATGGCTGTTACTGTCTTCCCTGGTGATGTCGGTGGAATGGCTGCCAATGTAAATCGCTGGCGAGGTCAATTGGGACTTCCCCCAGCTGATGAATCTACCATTTTAGCCTCTGCCCAAAACGTACAAGTGGGCACCGTCCAAGCAAAATCCTTTCGCTTAGAATCAGCAGATGGAAAACGATACACGGTCGCCGTGATTGCCCCAAGTGCCTCTGCGAGTTGGTTCTTTAAGTTATCGGGAGACAGTCAGGTGGTTAAAGCTCAAACCGATACTTTCTTAAAATTTTTAACTCATTCTCAACTCCCTTGAACGAAACCTTCCTGCAAAAGGCTAACTCTCAAAATCCCTTTTGGGATTTTTTAGCCTCCCTACGTCTAACCGTCTGGCTCCTCAGTCTATCGATGGTGCTCGTTTTCCTCGGCACCCTCGAACAAGTGCATTGGGGAGTTTGGCATGTTCAGAAAGAGTATTTTAGCTCTTGGTTTTGTTTCTATCCCTTAGATCCACAGGCTAATTTCCGCGTCCCTCTTCCCGCTGGCTTTCTCCTTGGTGCCCTCCTGTTGATTAACCTGACCTGTGCTCATTTCCGTCATTATAAGCCAGGACTTAAAAATCTTGGCATCTCGACCATTCACGGAGGTCTTTTACTCCTTCTCGTTGGCGGATTTATCACGGCCATCTACCAAGAAGAATCAGCGATGGTCATTCCTGAAGGTGAAAGCCGCAACTACTCCGAAGCTTTTCGAGATTTTGAAATCGCGGTAGTTGAGAAAACAAATGATGGAAAAGATAAAGTCGTTGCTATTCCTGATGCGCTCTTAACCGAAGCTAAAGAAATTATGACTCTAGGGACATCGGGGTTGAAGTTAAAAGTTCAACGCTACTACCCCAATTCAGCTCTACGCGGACAATCACAAATGCCTGAAGGGTTCCCCGTAAAAGTTTCGCGAGGCCTCG
>RFOO01000314.1 GCA_009926645.1 bacterium
GAAAATGGCACCTTAGCGATTAACAATGTGGGTACGGGTAATAGTGCCCAAGCGCTCGGTAAGCATGCTGATGTCGATCTTGGTGTGGCTGGCACTTCCTCTGGTATCTTAGAATATACTGGAGCTGCGGGCACTTTAGATAAGAACATCAATGCCAAGGGTAATGGTAACAATAAGATTTATAATAATGGTTCTGGCCTCTTAACCCTCTCGGGTAATCTAACCAAGACGGGAACTGTATTAGCCCTCGATGGTGGCTCCAATGGCATTAATGTTACTGGTGTAATCTCGGGCAACAGTGGTAGCTATAACTCTGACTTGGTCGTGTCTGGTGGTACGGTGACATTATCCAGTCAGAACACTTATGTAGGTCCTACTTACGTCTATGGTGGTGGTACCTTGCGCAATGGAAATGCTTCTGGTGCATTGCCTACGAACACAATTGTGACGCTTGGTAGTGCGACTGACAACTCGGCTGGTATCTTCGATCTTTACGGTAATAACCAAACTGTGGCAGGAATTAACACTGCGGGTTCTGCTGGTTCTTCGAACAAGATTACGAACAGCGTAACTTCGACGGCGATGCTGACTGTCACCAATGGTGGCAACTTCGCTGGTAAGATTGAGAATGGTGGTTCTGGAAAAGTTACAGCACTGGCTGTCACCGGCGGTAACTTGATTCTCTCTAACACTACGAGTGATTACACGGGTGGCACTACGATTGCGAGTGGCGCGACGGTGACGGCACTTGGTACTCACGCACTCGGTAATGGCAACGTTACTGTCAATTCTGGTGGAACACTGGAAATGCTGGCTTCAACGGTTGGCACAGCAGGAAATGTTACCTACACCCTTAATGGTGGAAGTAACCTGGTGATGAATTTTGCTAGCGTCAGCGGATCTGGAACCTATAGCAATTGGTATGGTCAAAATCTTTATGATCAAACTGCCAACGCTGGTATCTCCTATAGTACCCTTGAACTAGGTTCCCTCAGCTTCCTCGACCTGACTGGTGCTTCAAGTAGCAATCGAATTAACCTCATTCTAGAGTCGAATAATCTGTCTGGAAATACCACCAACCTAATTCGCGGACGCCTCTACACGTTCACCCTCGCTACAATGGGTGCACTACAATGGAACGGTGGAGACATCACATCCTTGTTTGATCTTGATTTGTCGAACTTCCGTTACGCCGACGGTTCTGCCTTTGATCCTAATACATTCTATCAACTGTCCTACGT
>RFOO01000315.1 GCA_009926645.1 bacterium
ACTGACTGTATCTTTGTTTGCTGGAATCCCCAAAGAATCTCCTCCTATGCCTAACTCAAATCTCGAAAAAGCAACCTTCGGTGCCGGATGTTTTTGGGGTGTCGAATATAATTTTCGCACCGTCCCCGGTGTCAAAGAAGCCTTCGTCGGTTACAGCGGTGGTAAAACCGAGAAACCTACTTATCGCGATGTCTGCATGGGCGACACTTACCACGCGGAAGTGGTGCAAGTTATTTTTGATCCTAAGGTAGTGACCTATCGTCAGCTGGTGGATTATTTTTTCCGGATGCACAATCCCACGGAACTGAATTGTCAGGGACCTGATGTTGGGACGCAGTATCGTTCCGTCATTTTTGTACACTCCTCGGAGCAGCGTAAAATCGCGGAAGAACTCCGCGCTCAAGTCGATGCCTCGGGTAAATATAAAAAACCCGTGGTGACACAAATCGTCGAAGAACAACCTTTCTGGATGGCAGAAGAGTACCACCAAAAATATTTTGAGAAACGTGGCGGGCCAACCTGCCATCCGACTCCCTTTTAACTCGTGTCCGCTTCTTCCTCCGATTCACAAGCGAAACTTCCTGGCTTGGCTACCGAGGAAAATAGGACGGCTGAGTCTTATCGCCGCCGTCCGCTGGCCGCACGTATGCGTCCAACGAAACTCACCGAGATGGTGGGGCAACAAAGTTTACTCAGTCCTCATTCGTTTCTCTTTCGGCTGATTCAGAATGACCAATTTGGCTCATTAATCTTTTATGGTCCCCCTGGTTGCGGTAAGACGACTTTAGCAGAAGTCATTGCGGCGGAAACACAGTCAACCGTGGTGCGAGTGAATGCCGTGCTTTCGGGTACACCCGAACTTCGCGAAATTTTAGCCGAGGCACGTCGTCATCCCGAAGCTAAAACACTTTTAATTGTCGATGAGATTCATCGCTTCAACAAAGCACAGCAGGATTTGTTATTACCCGATGTTGAAGCAGGAGTGATTCGTCTGATTGGTTGCACCACCCATAATCCTGGTCTCTATGTCATTCCTGCGCTGCTCAGTCGCAGTCACTTATTACGACTCGAGCCTCTCCAGGTCAGCGAAATCGCACAATTTTTAAGACGAGCTCTTGAGGATGAGTCGCGTGGATTGGGATCCCTTCGCATTAAAGTTTCCGATTCAATCCTGACGCAAATCGCTGAAATGTCCTCGGGTGATTGCCGTCGTGCTTTGAATTGCCT
>RFOO01000316.1 GCA_009926645.1 bacterium
AGTGTTGCCCACATTAAATCCAGGCCATGCCAATCCTGCTCTCAAATCGACTGAGCCCGAAGAATCGATTCCTTCCCCTCTTGCGCTGAAGCGTATGACTTGTGAGTCGGAAAGAATAATCCGTCCCGTAATTCCATAAGGACCGATAGCAAACAAGGGGATGGATGGTTGAGTAGTGGCTTCTTTTGATTTTGTTTGGGGCTGGATGTGTTTCTTGGATAAGTCGACTTCTAGTCCTTTAACTTCAATTTCTTTAAGCGTGTATTTGCCGAATAGAGAAGCGAGTAGGTCTGCTTTCCCCTGAACAAGGGCGAATTTAACCTGCGTGCCATCTTCGAGGGTGAGATTGGCATTCTCCGCCAAAAAACTTCCATCGAAAGAAGCCTGTACCTTTTTTATTCCTCCAGTGATTTTGGATTCCGCAAGAAGGTTGGCGATTCTTTTGCCGAGGGGCTCGGGTTTTAATTCCGTATCAATCCAAAGCACCGTAAGGCCGCTGAGTAAAATAATGGATCCGACTATCCAAAGGGTGATACGGACGGCTCGCGACATAGGACGACCTTATGAGAATGGGCTTCCATGAAAGACGAGCAACAAAAAGTGCCAGAGGGTAATAAATCGCTGAGGTTTCGCAGGGATTATCCCAAAGAAACAGGCCGCCCGATGATGGGCGGCCTGTGCGAGCCGAACTCCAGAGAGACCAGCTTAGGAGTTGTAATTGTAACCCTCTTCGCCGTGGTCGGTGATATCCAAGCCGCGGGCTTCTTCTTCCTCCGTTGGGCGAAGGCCGATAATCGCTTTGACTGCATAGGCGATAATCACGGTTGCTACAATCGAGAGGGCAAGGGTTACGCCAATTGCTTTGAATTGCTCGTTGAGGAGTGTCTTGCCTACAACCTCCTTGAGGTTGATCGCCAAGTTGGCATTGACGTCGATGGTTGCGAGAATGCCAGTCATGATTGCACCTAAGGTTCCACCGACAGCGTGAACACCGAAAGTATCCAAGGCGTCATCGTAGCCGAGCTTAGACTTGAGGTAGACAACTGCGAGGAAGGGAATAACTCCTGCGAGAACTCCAATCAGAACGGCACCACCTGCGGTGACGAATCCTGTGGCAGGAGTAATCACAACTAATCCAGCAACAGCCCCTGAGCAGAATCCAAGAACACTGGCGTGTTTACGGAGAATCCACTCAAGTGCAGCCCAGGTGAAGGCGGCTAC
>RFOO01000317.1 GCA_009926645.1 bacterium
CCGAGTCGATGAAGCCATGAACGAAGAGGGGGATGCTCAGAAGAAGAGCTCATCGACTGGGCGTTTCTAAAAGAGGAAGTAGGATTTCAGCTAAAGATGAATCGAGTAAGAAATTATCGCTGTCAGACTCGTCCCGTAGGAGAAGTGCTGAGCCACTTAAGGGAGCTGAGCAAAGATAGGTACGAAAAGATTCGGCAGCCCCAGTTGCCCCTGAACTTGAGCAAAGGCAGTGGCTAGGCGACGGCTGAGATTCGCATCCAGTGCACCCGTTCCTATCCAATTTCCCTCTGGGCTTAAGCGTGCTTCGCCTAAGACTTT
Organism: bacterium; assembly: GCA_009926645.1. Taxonomy (GTDB): domain Bacteria; phylum Verrucomicrobiota; class Verrucomicrobiia; order Opitutales; family UBA953; genus UBA953. The sequence continues at coordinate 319 of RFOO01000317.1, forward strand.
ATTATCCTGGCGACGAACTAATCTTAATCCGCTGACTTTAGCACCAGCGGTAAGTTCGGTGACAAGACGGCTCCGCCAATACTGAGGGGCAACATTGAGGTGATCGTTCTTAAGCAGAGAGACTTCGCAGACCGCAGCAAACGCTGATCCTTTTTGGTGTACTAAAAGAGTGCTGGAAGGATGATTTTCAGGGGCGGGGTAGAAAAAGATGACCACGCGATCACCACCAAATTCAACATCAACTTTCTGAAGTGGTTTCGCCGTAATGGTGTTGGCAGGGATGAGCCAAGGCCCAGCTTGATCACCAGTTTTGCCAGGTTGACGTAACGCTCGCAACTGACTGAGAGCAGTCAAAAATTCTGTGGCTTTCGTGGCATTAGCCTCTCGCCTTTGGGTGGCGGTTGATCCTGGAGCAACGGGAATTTCCCAGCGTGCCTCACCTGTGGCTGAATCCAAACGATGGAGAGTGATTGAACGACCGCCTGAAGTGAGCGTGAATCCAGTCGCTAATTCATAATCAAAATCGGTTGGGCGTGTAGAATTTAAAGTTTCTCGCGGATTAAACCATTCCGTGAGATTCTGTGTATCGAGAAGAAAGACGGATTCATTTTCTTCTAATTTCGCCCAGCGTTGAGAAGCGGAGCCAATTTTCGGTTTTCCTAGTAATAGGACTTGGCGACGAGAATTTCCTTCTACGCCAATCCGCCACTCTGGGGCTGCTAAACCCGTCTCCTCTTGTGGGTTTTCGACAAAGGTAATCGTTTTGGCATTGAGTAGATTGGTGATGGCTTTGTTTGCTCTTTCCGCGTCAGCTAAGTGATCGAACGGTGCTTCGAAGCGCCACTCTGGTCCTTGGTTGCGATGACCGACACGAGTTCTTTCCTCTAAGGTTAGT
>RFOO01000318.1 GCA_009926645.1 bacterium
ATTCGCGATGAGGATTTTCCTTTGCTACAAAAACATTTTCCTGAGACGGATTGGGTGACCTTGCCCGAGAGTGGCCACAATCCGCATTTTGAGGCGCGGGCAGGTTTTGTGGATGCGGTCTTAGCTTAGTTTATTTGGTAATTTGTAAGGCCGCCTTTTGAAAGGTGAGGCGCATCTCACTTCCATCGGGATTCTCTAAGTCACTTCTTTGAATGAGCAAAATGTAGGCGCGTTTCCGAATCGGGTCGACCCAGGCTTCTGTGCCGAAGGCTCCACCGTGGCCATAGGTTCCGATGCTTAAGCCATCGGTTACTCCCGTGGGAGTTTTGACGCATTGGAAGCCCAAGCCCATGACTAACCCGGGAGTCCATCCTACCTTCGGCATGTCTCCGAGTTGATTAGTAACAATGAGGCGTAGGGTTTCAGGTCGAATGATTTGTTTTCCTTTAAAAGTGCCTCCGTTGAGCAACATTTGATAAAAATGTGCTAAGTCGGGAGCATTGGAAAAAAGACCTCCCGAAGGCAGTGGGGTGCGTCCGGGATTATCGAGGGGGTAAGTAAACCGGGGGTTTTCAATTTTGATGAGTTTATTGGCCTTATCGTCACGACGATAGGTGCTGGCCATCAGTTTACATTGTTCAGGCGTGGGCCAAAATGTCGTATTTTTCATCTCCAGTGGTTGCAGTAGACGACTTTGCATAAAGTCTCCGTAGGACTGGCCACTGACCACTTCGATGATTCTTCCGAGAACGATGAATCCCAAGTTACTATAATTCCATTGTGTGCCTGGTTCAGCGGTGAGTGGTTGTTTAGCACAGTCTTGAGTGTAATGTTCGAGAGATTCCAAGTCGACCGCTTGACTGGCGGTTTGCATTTCTCGCAAGATGGCTGAACTAAGTCCGCTGGTATGAGTTAAACAATCACGCACGCTGACAGGTCTCTGTGGGGTAACTAAAATTTTTTTTCCTTGGCCGTCGGTGGTGAGGCGTTTCTGACCTTGAAAAGCAGGAATGTATTTTTCGATGGGATCATCGAGACTGACTTTGCCTTCATCCACGAGCGTCATGAAAGCCACTGCCGTCATTGGCTTTGTCATGGATGCAATCCAGAAGAGTGTACCCGTTTGCATTTTTCGGTACTCGTTTATATCGGCATAGCCGAAGGCTTCGATGACGACAGTTTTTTGGGGTGACACGACTAAGCCTACACCG
>RFOO01000319.1 GCA_009926645.1 bacterium
AGACTGATTTTTTCCGAAAAATCACCAGGGAAAAACTCTTTCAGCCACGGCTCTTCAACTGCGGTAATCGATGATAGAAATGTCGTAACCTCTCCCCGCGTCTGTATTTCATCGATTTCAGCGGCAACAAAAAGTTTCGCGGAACGCACCACGGATTCGCGCCTTAATTCTCCACGTCGCCCATGAACCAGAAGACAACGCAAGGTTCCAGCATCCAACCGAAGGGCAAGGCGATCAGAAAATCCCAAGAGCAGACAACGTCTTATCGCCTCGGCTGGAAAAGCCTGTGTTGCAGTGCTCAACTTCTGCCCTTCGGCAATCTGCAGTAACTGATGGGCTGCCCTTCCAGCCTCACGTGCCGCCTGTGCGTGCACACCTATACGATAACAAGCTTCCTCGTCAAAATTGAGATCTTTAGCTTTTTGCCACAAGGCGAGACGGAAGAAGAAATCAGACCCAGCCTCCCAACCCACTGCCTCGCGTGCCTGCTCGATGTATTCATCAACTTTGCGCAATAAAATATCACGCCCTTGAGCCAACCCAGCAATCATAGCGACGAAGGGCACACAGTCATAAGTCTGCGCCGCCATCAACATTCGGGCATAACGTGGATGGGTTGGAAAAAGAGCCATACGTCGCCCTAAGGCGGTAAGCCTTCCCTCGGAATCAATCGCACCTAAATCGCGCAACAAGGTTAAAGCTCTTTGTAAAATTGCGGCCTCCGGCTTCTCAAACCAAGGGAAAGTTTGCACATCATTCCAGCCTAACGAAAAAATTAATAACAATGCCTCCGCTAAATCCACGCGCTTGATTTCGGGCGTTTCACGTAAAGGACGAGATTGATGATGCGTGTGTGACCAAAGTCTCCAACATCGACCTGGGCCCGTTCGTCCCGCTCGCCCCGCTCGTTGCTCTGCCGATGCCTGAGAAATGGATTCAATCAATAACGAATTAATCCCTCGATGCGGGTCAAAACGTGCCACTCGAGCGAGACCCGAATCAACCACAAATCGCACTCCAGGAATGGTCAAAGAAGTCTCCGCGACATTGGTCGCGACAATGATTTTTCTTCGCGTGCTAGGTTTCACCGCAAGATCCTGCTCGCTGGGAGAAAGTTCACCATGAAGTGGGAGAACTTCAGCGCCCCGAACAATCGGTAAATTCTTTAAAGCCGAAATCGTCCGAGAAATCTCAAAACCTCCGGGCA
>RFOO01000320.1 GCA_009926645.1 bacterium
TCATTTGCCCTCATGATTGCTGACTTGCCACTTTGGGCGGCACTGATTTTTGCCGAGAATCCTATTTATGAAACCTACACCTTGGCTCCGCGCATCACTTGGATGACAGCGAGTCAGGACATGATTTTGGGTGCGGTTATTATGAAGGCCTTTAATGAGGTCTTCTCGCTGAGCACGATGGGCTGGGCGTTTTTTGCTTGGTATCGGCGCGACCGTTAAATTTAGCGACGTTCGGCTTTTCGCAAAAAGTTTAAGGCGAGGGCAACGACAATGAGATTAGGAATCCACACTAAAATGTCGGGTCGGAGTGAAGGCTCTTTTACCCAAGCCGCTGCCGAGGTCAAAATGTAGTAGAGCAGAGAGATGACTAAGGCGAGGGTAGCATTAACAAAAGTTTCCGCTCGGCCCACTCGCATGGCTAGAGGTATGGCTAGTAATGAGAGAGAAAAAATGGAAAAAGCCGAAGCGAGGTGGGCATTGAACTGTTTGCGTGCCTCCATTTTGCTTTGGGCTATTTCCTCGGCGGTTGACTGGGGGGATGTGTTCCAGCCTTTGTCCATCGCCTCCCATAATTCACTGGTCGTTAGCCAGCGAAGTTTACGTACATAATGGCTCGTGTCTTTCAGAATTTCAGTGGCGGGAAACTCCATCGAGGTGTTGACGGCGGCGGCAAAGGAAGCGGGTTTCGCGAAACTATCTTTTTCTGAAGGGCGACTTTCCATGCGCGCTTCGGTGAGATTGACGCGTAAGAAAATTTCTCCATTCGGTTTATCAACCCGCTCAAAATGAGCTTCTTTGGCGTGAATCGATTGAATGAGTTTTCCTCTTTCATCGACACGCCAGAGCCAAAAATCTTTTAAGCTATCTCCTTCGCGTTCGCCTGTTTTAATCACGATACCTTTGAATTGTCGGTTTAGTTCGCCAGGGACAATAATAGCCGTGGGGTTGTCTTTGAGCGACCCCATGAGCATGCGACGATACTGAGTATTCGCCCAAGGGGCGACCTCGAGGTTAATCCAAGCGGATAGGCTGGCTAGCCCCATTGCTAAAATCAAAGCAGGACGAGCAATGCGGGTTAAGCTCAGGCCACTGGCTTTCATAGCTGTAATTTCTTGTTGAGCACTCATGCGCCCAAACGCAATCAAGGTCCCAGTTAATAAGCCCATCGGCAGGGCGTAAGGTAAAACTCCAGGAA
>RFOO01000033.1 GCA_009926645.1 bacterium
GGAAATCCAATTAGATGGACTTCAATTCCGTTACCGTGCCAGTGCTAACAGCTTCTTTCCAATTCGAAGTCTTGGTTGAGCCGTCGGACTTCTTGATGAATTGAGTTTCATCCGAACTGGTGTCTTGGACCCAAACGACGTGAGAGTCGCCAAAGGCGATGTGTCCACCTTCAGAGCCCCAAACGCCATTGGTAGCATCCCAAGCGCCAGAGGTGCTCAGACCACGTGTCCAGAAGAGAGGGAGTTTTTCGTCGAGATTGCGAGGGGTAGGTACATAGGTTGTCCAAGATTGATAGCCGTTCGTGGAACTTGCCGAAGAGAAGTTGGAGTTAATGGTTTGAGATCCAGCAGCTCCATCGAGAACGGTCTTGGGGAATGTCGCAGACTCGTTGAGTTTGTCCGCTTCAACATACCAGAGTTCAGCAGCGTTAAGATTAGCGTTGAAGGCTAATACGGCGGCGAAGTCAGAGATGCTGGAGGCCGAAGTGTTGGCGGTCAGTGACCAAGTTCCCGATTGAACGAATTTGTTACCGGTGGAGGCGAAGGCGATGTAGGATTGTGTAATATTACGAACCTTGGTGCCCGCGGATGATTGCTTCGCTTTCTTCATAACGCCTTGGACGCCAGGGAAGAGAACAGCTGCAAGAATACCGATGATTGCGATAACGGTAAGTAACTCAATAAGAGTGAAACCGCTACGTTTGTTAGATTGGGTTTTCATAAGGGGAGGTTACATGAATTATAAGTGAATTTAACTTATCGGAGCAAACATAATATTTTAGTTCTTCGTTACTCCATTTAACCTTTAACCAATAAAAAAGCCCCGGATAGCCGGGGCTTTTGATTAGAGGAAGTGTACGTAATTAGATGGACTTCAGCTCAGTCACGGTACCCGTGCTAACAGCTTCTTTCCAGTTAACTGTCGCAGTGGAACCGTCGGACTTTTTGATGAACTTGGTTTCATCAGAAGTCGTGTCTTGGACCCAAACCACGTGGGAGTCGCCAAAGGCGATGTGTCCACCTTCAGATCCCCAAACTCCATTGGTAGCATCCCAGGCACCAGAGGTGCTCAGACCGCGTGCCCAGAAGAGAGGGAGTTTCTCGTCGAGGTTACGTGGTGTGGGGGCGTAGGTCGTCCAAGATTGGTAGCCGTTCGTGGAACTTGCCGAAGAGAAGTTAGAGTTGATGGTTTGAGATCCAGCAGCTCCTTCAAGGACGGTCTTAGGGAAGGAAGCAGATTCGTTAAGTTTATCCGCTTCAACGTACCATACTTCGGCAGCGTTCAGATTAGCATTGAAAGCCAAAACGGCGGCGAAGTCCGAGATACTAGCAGCTGAAGTGTTTGCAGTCAGCGACCAAGTTCCAGATTTGACGTACTTGTTGCCAGTAGAAGCAAAAGCAATGTACGCTTGTGTAATATTACGAACCTTGGTGCCCGCGGAGGATTGCTTCGCTTTCTTCATGACGCCTTGGACGCCAGGGAAGAGAACGGCAGCAAGAATACCGATGATTGCGATAACGGTGAGCAACTCGATGAGAGTGAAACCGCTACGTTTTTTAGGGGAATAGTTCATAGTTTTTATAGTATTGCTCTTTGAGGAGTGCCTATAATTAGACCAATTTTTTACAAATTAAGCAACACTTAACCTATGAAAATATCGCCTTAAGGCAGGCTGGGGTGAATTTTAAGCACTTCCCCTTAAGCGGTAGCTCAAGCCAAACGCATCATGCTTTTTCTGAATCGAATGAGGGAGAAGAAAAAGAGGACTAAACCGATGAGAATTAACTTTAAAAACGGTATCCAAACGGTCTCCCATCCAGCGCCCCTAAATAGGATAGCCTGACTGAGTTCGGTATAGTGAGTGGTAGGGGAGAGTGACATGAGCAGACGCACAGCGAAAGGCATACTTTCAAAAGGAGTCATGCCGCCCGAAAGCATCTGTAGGGGCATAAGAATTAAAATCATCAGCATCCCAAACTGCGGCATATTTCGTACCGTGGTGGCCATAAAGATTCCCAGCGATGAGGTCGCAAAGAGGTGGAGGGTTGAACCGATAAGGAATAAGCCAATCGATCCCTCGACCGGTACATGAAGTAATCCCTGCACAACAAAGGTGAGTGACAGCCAAAGAGCAAAGACGACCGCGGCTGACATAGACCAAACTTTAGAAAGCATAATTTCGGTTAAGGACACGGGCATGACTAAAAGGTGTTCTACTGTACCGTGTTCTCTTTCACGAATGACGGCTGCCCCAGTTAGAATGATAGCCAACATCGTTAGGTGATTTACCAATTCCATTAATGAACCAAACCAAGAGGGGTTGAGAGAAGGATTAAATCGAATACGTACGGCCAAATCTCCTCCCGGAATCATCGACTCTCTTTGGTGAGAAACAAATTCATGAACTTCGCTTAAAACAATCTGGTGAATGTAGCCACTGCCAATAAACGCCTGACTCATTCGTGTGGCATCAACATTGACTTGGATGGCGGGTGAACGACCCGCTAGAACATCCCGCTGGAAGTTTGGCGGAATATCTAAAGTAAAAGTGTAGTCTCCAGCGTCCAATCCAGGATCCTGTTCGGAAAGATTGATGATTTTGGGTGGAATAAACTGAGGCGGATAAAAGGCTTGAGCAATACGACTGGACAAGGCTGAACGATCTTCATCCACAATCGCAATGGGTGCTTGGTGGATGGTTTCAGGCATCGCTGTGCCAGCGACATAAATGGCTAAGGAAAAAATATAGATGGTCAGAAAAAGCATCATGCGATCTCGCCAAAGACTCCAGAGTTCTTTGATGCCTAGGCGCGTAATGTTAACGATGGAGTGAAACATCTTAGCGCTCTTGCTTTTTTAGTAGGAGGATGGAGAGACCCAAAATAACCGGTGCGGCCAAGAATAAGGGCCAGAGCGAGGCATGAAGATCGGTAAACCCAAGAGCTTTGTTAAAGACGCCGCGACTAATGACCATCATGTGACTAGCTGGATACATTTCCCCAATGATGCGACCCATACCTTGGAGCGATGACACCGGGTTGATAATTCCCGCATATTCAAAGGCGGGAATCATCGTTCCAATCATAGCAAAAAACATCGCGGCAATCTGGCTCTTCGTTAGGGTCGAGGCAAGTAGCCCCATTCCAGTCGCACTAAAACTAAAGATGCTGGCAGCGATGAAGAGGGTCGCAAAACTTCCAGTGATGGGTACGCCAAAAACGGTCACCGCAAGAAGGCACATGAGCAGAAAGTTAATCATGGCAATCGCGACATACGGTAATTGCTTGCCGATGAGAAATTCAGCGGAGGTGGTTGGAGTGACGTAAAAGTTGACGATGGCACCGAGTTCTTTTTCGCGCACGACAGCGAGAGCCGTGAGCATTGCTGGAAGCATGAGAGAAATAAGAACGATGACCGCTGGTACCATCGAAGGTAAACTGCGCACATCGGGATTGTAGCGAAAGCGAGTTTCAATAGTGGCCAAAGGGGCTTGGCTAGTGGCCGAATAAACTTTTTCCATCATCCATTGTTGGTGCATGCCTTGGAGATAGCCCAACGTCACTTCCGCCCGCTGTGGCATAGCTCCATCCACCCAGGCCCCCATTTGTACGGGCCGCCCTCGGGCTAAGTTTTGGGTGAATCCAGCAGGGATTTCTAAGGCGAGAGCGATTTTTCCCGATCGCATCCGATAATCCAAATCGGCGTAACTCTCTAAGGCTGGTTGCTCAATGAAATAGGGAGACCCAGCAAGGTTCATCGCGTAATCACGACTCAATGAAGTCTGATCGCGATCGAGCACAGCATAGCGCAAATTTTCGACATCCATGTTAATGCCGTAACCCATCACGAACATCATAACAGCAGAGCCAAGTAACGCTAAACTGCCACGGACGGCATCGCGCCGAAGTTCCAGAATTTCTCGCCAAAAATAAGTATACGTTCGGTTGAGACTGCGCACAAGAGACGCACGCAATCCAAGATTTTCTTCAGTCGTTGTGGAGGTGATCGATGGTGGAACCGAATTTTCTGTCGGCGGGATTCCCCCAGCGGAAGATTGACTTAAGCAATCGATGAAAGCCTCCTCTAATGACTTGGCTTGATGTTTGCGGATGAGTTCGGCGGGTGTTCCACTGTCTAAAACTTTACCAGCATGCATGAGTGAAATACGGTCACACCGCTCAGCTTCACTCATGATATGAGTAGAAATAAAAATCGTGATTTTTTCTTTTCGGGAAAGGGTGACCATCAAATCCCAAAACTGCCGTCGGGTTACTGGATCCACGCCCGAAGTCGGCTCATCCAGAATGAGTAGCTCAGGTCGATGAACCATCGCCACGGCAAGCGAAAGCCTTTGTCTTAATCCCAGAGGGAGTTTACCGGGTAATTCATCCATCCAAGCCCCAAGACCAAATCTTCCAGCCGTTTCTTCAATTCGCATTGCAATCTCTTCTGGGGGGACATGGAAGAGTTTGGCGTGTAGAGCTAGGTTTTGTTTTACGGTAAGTTCACCATACAGCGAAAAAGTCTGCGACATGTAGCCAACTCGGCGTCGGGTTTCGATATCACGAGCATCAACGGGTTTACCAAACAGTAATGCTTCGCCCTCGGAGACAGGCAAAAGTCCTGTCAGCATCTTCATGGTTGTGGTTTTCCCGCAACCATTGGATCCTAAAAACCCAAAAATCTCTCCTTGTTTAATTTGAAAATCAACATGGTCCACGGCAACGAAATCGCCAAATCGAAGAGTTAAACCCCGAGCCTCAATGGCCATGGTGGCTTGGTGACCAGTCAATTCAGGCTGAGCAGAAGTGGGCGATGAACTGATTTCAGTTGAGGGCAGAAGAGCGACAAACGCTTCTTCCATTCTTTGGCATTTTGTTTTTTGGAGGATTTCCGCTGGACTTCCCGAAGCGATGACTGAGCCCCGATGAAGGGCAATCAGCCAATCAAATCCAATGGCTTCATCCATATAAGCGGTCGCAACCAGAATACTTAAACCTGGGCGTTGTTTTCGTATTCCTTCAATCATCTTCCAAAACTTAGCCCGAGCGAGTGGATCGATTCCCGTAGTTGGTTCATCAAGAATCAATAAATCGGGGTCATGAACCAGTGCACAACAGAGCCCTAGTTTTTGCCGCATTCCGCCCGAGAGTTTACTGACAGGCCAATGTAGAAATGAGTAAAGTCCTGTGCTCTTTGTTAGAGAATCAATCCGCCGTCGTCTTTCTGATTCTGAATGACCAAAGAGACGTGCAAAGAATTGCAGATTTTCTTCAATGGAAAGTGAAGGGTAGAGGTTTCGACCTAAACCTTGGGGCATGTAAGCGATTCGAAGACAGACGTGCTCCCGATGACTCGCCTCACGAATATCACCCTCAAGAACGGTTAACGTTCCCTGCTGCATTCTTTTGGCACCCGCAATCAAACCCAAGAGAGATGATTTACCTGCGCCATCTGGTCCAATTAACCCTGTGATTTTACCAGCAGGAATATCGAAGTTTACCTCGCGAAGAGCATCGGTTTTGCCATAACGCAGCGAAAGCCCTCGTCCACAGACGGCCGATGTTGAGTCATTGCCCACAGTTAATTCACCAGTTTTTTATCGGCGAGATTTTCTGGCCAAGGGGTTTGTGGATTCAGTCGAATCCAGGCGACACCAGGTAGTCCTACTTTTACTTGGGCCAAATACTTTTGTAGTAATGTCCGATCAATGGAGGCTTTAATGCGGAACATTAACTTCTGTCTTTCACTGGCTGTTTCCACCGTCTTAGGGGTAAATTGAGCCGTGCTGGCTACAAAACTGACCTTAGCTGGGATGACTCGATCGGAAGCTGCATCGAGTAAAATACGCACCTCACTTCCGATGGCGATTTTTCCAGCGACAGTTTCAGGCAAGAAAAACGTCATGTAGACATCGGAAGTATCGACGAGGTTTAAAACTTTACCTCCTGTACCTAAAACTTCACCCGTTTGGGCGACTAGGTATTGGACGCGGCCATCGCGAGGGGCCTTTAATTCACCATCGGCCAATTCAGTCTCAATACGTTTAAGAGTCGCTGCATTAGCCCGCACATTCGAAAGCATGCTTTCTACGTGGGCTTTGGCTGCGACGACGGCTGCGGTTGCCGAGCGTACACGAGCGCGATCGTCATCGAGTTCTTGCGCGGAGGATGCGCCTTCTTTGGTGAGCGTTTCTGAGCGTGCCACACGACGTTGCGCGGCATCGAGTTCGCTTTCGCGATAAGCGACTTCGGCTTCCGCAACTCGAGTGTTTTGTTCGGCCTGTTCTAACTTTGCGATAGCTTCATCACGCTGTGCTAATAATCCATTCATTTGCATCCGTGCGAGAATTTGCCCGGATTTTACCCAATCGCCTTCTTGAACAAGAATGCTTTGCACGATGCCAGGGGTTAGGGTTGCAAGATCGATTTCTGTGGCCTCGATTCGACCATTGGCACTGGCAAAATCTTGCGTGGTTGAACGTCGTAGGAAGTTTTGTCCGAGATACCATGCCACCAGTAAGAGCAGAAGGGTGATGCCAGTGTAGGACAGTATTTTTTTCAGACTCATAAATGAATTAAAGTGAAAATGAAGAGGGGTTGATTGAGTCATCTCCCCCTAAGGCTATATAGAGTGCTATTTGCGAAGCCCAAAAGGCGCGCTGAACTTGTATTCGTTCTTGTTTGATTGTTAGTAGCTCACGCTCGGCATCGAGTACTTCTAAGTATCGGGCAGCTCCACTTTCGTAACGAAGATTGGCTAAACGAGTGCGTTCCGTTTGCACGGCAATTGTCGCATCGAGATTTTTAATCTGCAACTTAAGCCAGTATTGGGCGGTGAGCGCATCGGCGACATCACGAAAGGCGGCTTGAATCGTTTGCTCGTAGTAAGCAATGGCGGCATCGCGTCGAATCTCAGCGAGATCGAGCGAAGCACGAAGTCTACCACCATCGAAAATGGGTAAGGAAATAGTGGGGGAGAAATTCCAAGCTAAACTGCCACCCTTAAGTAAACCATCGAGTTCTGTGCTCGCTGTACCCACATTACTGGTTAGGGCGATACGTGGGAAGAAAGCAGCTCTGGCCGCGCCGATGTTAGCGTGAGCGGCAGCGAGAGAGTGTTCGGCGGCTTGAATGTCGGGTCGATGAATTAGTAAATCCGCAGGCACCCCTGTTTTGATTTCTCCCAATGGAGGGTGGTTATCCCAGCGTTGCGTTTCGAGTGTTACCGCATCTTTATTCCCCAGCAAAAGTGTTAAGGCATGAATTTGCAGGGCACGATTTTGCTCCAACTGAGTGACGAGAATTTGGGCTTGTTGACTCAGCATTTCTGCCTGCGCTAAATCTAATTTCGAAGTGGCACCTTCTTCGAAGCGACGACGCATAATTCGTAAAGACTCTTGCCGAGAAATTACGGCACGTTTGGCAAGAGCCAGACGTTCGTCCGATTCGACCAGAAGTAGATAGCCCTGACTCACTTGGGCGATGAGACTCAGAGTGGAGGCTTTCTGGGTGGCCTGACTCGCCCAATAACTTTCCAAGGCGGCCTCATTGAGATTTTGCACGCGACCCCAAAAATCAATTTCCCAGCGATTGAAACCGACCCCGAGAGTGAATTGATTGGCGGTAAGGCGTTGATTCGTGCCGTTGATATCTCCTGGTACCCCTGCTCTGATGAGTTCGGCCTGAGCGGATAAAGTGGGGAGTTTTTCAGTTTTTTGGATTCCATAAGCCGCCCGAGCTTCGGCAACTCGCAAGCTGGCTAAACGCAGGTCGCGATTTTGACTTATCGCTTGAGCAATCAGTTTTTTAAGGGTGGGATCGGCGACGAAGTCCTGCCACGCCCCAACCGAACGATTTCTCTCCGTTGATGGATTATCGTTATAAGTGTTAGGTAAAAGATCAGAGGCAGCAGACTTTCTTTCGACGTCGGACTGACATCCCGTAAGCATGGCGATACACACAACGAGACAAAAAGAGGGCCATTTTGACTGAGACCTGCGTGCGAGGGTTTTCTTTTGCACGTCTCTTGTTTCAATCATCATGCAATAATCCCCATTCTGAATCACCCTCACGTAGAGTCAAGAAACAGGACAGAGGTGTTTACTGCTCTGTAATAAAACTATCCTTACCCAAGATAAGCAGATTGATAATGAGGGAGTTATTCTGAGGAAATATTCCCTTTGGCAACCTTGTCATTGCTTTTTAAGGGAAAGCCACGTCCGTGTACCATTTCACCACCAATGTGAGCTGCATAAAAGACGACAAAGATAGCGAGCAGTTGAATGGTTAGTCGAAAGAGTCGTGCCTGATG
>RFOO01000321.1 GCA_009926645.1 bacterium
TCCTGCGGCCATTCGCGACGAAGCCCTCCCCGTTGCCCTAAAAAACGCTGGTTTGGCTAATGCGACCATTACGCAAGTGGTCAGTATTCTCGGTCTCATTGTGACCTGTAAAGTACTCTGGGCGCCTATTCTAACACTGATTGGAAAACCTCGACGGCTTATCCTCACCACCCAAGTAGGAACAGCCCTCATTCTCTTTGCCTTGGCTTATGCCGTTTCACCACAGGGCAATCACCTCATGCTCATTGGAACAGCCCTTGCCCTCTTGAGTCTCTGTTCTGCCGCTCACGATTTTCTCTTGGATGGTTACTACGTCTCATCGTTGTCCGACCGACAACGATCCACACATGCTGGATTGCTCAGCTTCGCATCAAAACTCGGTCAAGTTTTAGCCGGACCAGGTTTAATCTGGTTAGCAGGTTATGCCTTAACTCATCAAAGCTCCCCCAGTGAAGCCTGGAGCCATGCCCTTTATCTCGCCGCACTGGCCACTTTAGGTATATTAGTCTTCACGGTTGTTGCCTTTAACCGTGAACCCAACGAAACCACTAATCCATCGTCAGCACGCGAGACATTAAATGAAATGAAAGCTGCTGTCGTTGGATTACTGCGCGACTCTCGTCTACCTGCTCTTTTAGGACTGATTGTTTTTTATCGTTTAAGCGAGGTACATCTTATTCGCGTCGTCCCCTTATTTTCACTCGATAGCCATGATCATGGTGGACTCGCTCTCTCCAATGAACACTTCGCTTTTCTACGTCTAGTCACGGCGATTTTTGGCTTAGCCCTCGGAGGTATTATTGGCTCTTGGATTATCGCGCAACGTGGTTTAGCCAAATCCCTCCTTCCCCTAGGTGTTAGCATGCACCTTCCACTTTTTGGTATCGCTTGGTTATCTTATTACCCACAACAGCCCATCAGCATCGTCAGCAGTTTATTCTTCATCGAATATGTCGCCTTCGGAGCAGGTGTGTGTGCACTCTTACTGGCGATGATGCGGGTGGCCAGTGGAGCACATGCAGCTGTGCGTTATGCAATTCTCTCTTCCTTAGCTGTTTTATCCGTTTATATTCCAGGACTATGGGCTGGAGCACTCAGTGAACGACTTGGCTACTCTGGTTATTTTGTTTTTTCTATTGCACTCGCTATTCCCGGCTTAGTTTCCGCGGCAATCGCACAACGTCAGTT
>RFOO01000322.1 GCA_009926645.1 bacterium
TTTGGTGCTCTGGCTCACGCCGATAGCCTGCCGCCGGAAGAAAGAATTTTTCAAAATGAAACCAGTTTGGGGTTAATTCTGGGGCCGGATGTTACGGAAAATAGTTTTGTCGCAGCCCATTGCGAGGCCCTGCAACGTTACTTGCAGCAGATTATCGTCATGCCTGAATTGCCACCTCCTGCGGCACGCATTGAGATAATCGCAGCAGATTCATCTTCTCCCCTTACGGTCTTAAATAAAGGGGGTGTGGTGGTGGCTCAGATTCGAATTCAGTCAGCCTCACAAGCTTCTTCGCAATTGGCCGAAGCTGTCTCTCGTCTCTGGTTGGGGCGAGCGGCGGTGGCGGCGGGTAAGTCCATTGATGTCAGTCAGCCATGGTTGCGGCAGGCATTAAAAAGTGAAACTTTGGCTATGCTTAGACCAGCGATGGTTGATGCCTGGTATCGTCAGGGGCGTGCGACTGCGCCTGCACGTTTGCGTGATGTTATTGAAGGAAGAGCGCCAGATTTTGAGGCTTTTTTGTTTTGGCGGGCACTACGAGCAGAGTTGGGTGGAACCTCTGAACAGGTGCGGGTAATGATTGCCGTTTCTCGCGGCGAGGATGTCTTACGAGAAGCTCGTCCAACAAAACCTTGGGATGAAGAAGCGTGGCTGCTTGCCCGTGCCAATTTATTGCTTACACGCATGCCCCCGAGTTTGAGCATGCAAGAGTCGGCCGATGCCTTGCGTGACATTTCGCGTTTCGTTTTTGATTTTGGAAAAGGCGATACCGTTTGGGATGGGCCAGCCTTGGTGTACTATCGGGAGGCTAAGGGGGTGAAAGTCGCCATGGCGGCACGATGGTCAGCACTGCAGCGTGAAATTCTTCGGCAAAATCCTGTTTACCACAATGCTTGGCGGGCACTTGGCTCATGGTTGGAAAATTTCGAGACAGCAACGCCCGAGCAGTTAAATGAACTTTGGGGCAACTATTTGCGCGAGAGAGCGGCGGCGGAGACTTTGCAACGCGAAGTTAAGCAAGTGCTCATAGACTCCAATCATCTATAAAAAAAGCCAGCAAACGTGCTGGCCTTTTTAGGAAGAGAGAATCGAAGAATTACTGATTCGATTTTCCTGATTCAGTTTTTTGCAAAATCTGATCAGCGAGCGTTACGCGGAAGAGGGAAAGGGCTAGCCAGAAAACGCCCG
>RFOO01000323.1 GCA_009926645.1 bacterium
AACGAGCTCTCTGAGACTCGGGCTAACGGTAAGGGCATCTGTTGCAGAAAAAAAACTCAGCCTATCGCATATATCTAGAATCCAACGTAATGGCCCAGTCAGGTTTTCCTGCCTCATCCCATGATAAATAATTAACCTTTTAGGAACCATGCAAAACCAGGCAGCCATGCTCCCTAAGAAGATAGCTTTAGGCCCAGAAAGCATAACTATACTCGGAGATTTTTCATAAAATATTCTAAATAATTGATAAAAAGTTTTTACATCATGCCAAAGAGAAATTGGACGCAAAATTGAAATCGTTATCCTTTCCAATTCTTCTGCCTCAGTAAGTTTATCTAGGCTTTCAGAGGCTGAACTGATAATTATAGGATTGTATCCCAATTTTCTTATTCTTTCAGGCTGACCCTTCATAAAACCAAACATTTCTGGGGCCGATAAGACTATACAAGCTATTGGTTTAACCATAGTAATTAATTTATTTTACACTACTTTGTCTGTGACTGCTTGAGTTCTCATAAAAAAATTTATATCAATCTTTATGGAGCAGACTAAACCTGCGGTGTCTATTTTGATGGGTATTTATAACTGTGCTTCGACATTGAGTGAAGCCATTCAGAGTATCCAGCAACAAACTTTTACGGATTGGGAATTTATTATTTGTGATGATGGTTCGAAAGATAACAGTCTAGAAATTGCTCACCAATTTGTGCAGAAGGATTCCCGTATAAAAGTTATCAAAAATCCTCACAACCTCGGGCTCGCCCGCACCCTTGATCACTGTGCATCGATAGCCCAAGGAAAATATTTAGCTCGAATGGATGGAGACGATCGATGCGACCCAACACGCCTAGCAAAACTATACACTGCCATTGAATCCAATCCCGATATCGCTATCGTTAGTTCTTGGATGAGTATGTTTGATGAAAATGGTACATGGGGAATGGTGCGTACAAAATTGAATCCTACCAAAAGAGATTTTTTGAGTGGATCGCCTATCTGCCATGCTCCCTGCATCATGAGAAAGTCAGCATTTGAATCAGCCGGCGGCTACGGCAGTCAGCCTTGGGTGATTCGTGCAGAAGACTACTACCTATGGTTCCGCTTTTATGCTCAGGGTTTCCGTGCCTTGAATCTGCAAGAGCCGCTTTACCATATGCGCGACGACCGTAACGCTAAAGCTCGA
>RFOO01000324.1 GCA_009926645.1 bacterium
TTACCATGAACCCCACCACCTCTCGCATTCAAGTACGTCCTGCCACCGAAAGGGAAGGACGGAAAGATTACATTCGCATTCAAAATTACGGCTTCTGGTACAGTGAAAAGAAAGCCCTCGATGCCATCTCCCTTGATGTTCCTGAACGTCAAGTGGTTGCCTTTATTGGACCCTCGGGTTGCGGTAAATCGACTTTGCTTCGCAATTTAAATCGGATGAATGACCTGATTGATGGTATCCGTCACGAAGGCGATATCACCATCGCTGGTCGTTCCATCTACGATCCTAATCTCGAGGTCATCTCGCTGCGGCGTCGCGTCGGCATGGTTTTCCAAAAGTCCAATCCATTCCCTAAATCCATCTACGAAAATGTCGTTTACGCACTTCGCGTGATGGGGGTCACTAACCGGGCCACTCTGGACGAAGCTTGTGAAACTTCGCTACGTAAATCCGCCCTTTGGGATGAGGTGAAAGATCGTCTCAATGAGAGCGCTCTCGGCCTCTCGGGTGGTCAGATGCAACGTCTTTGTATTGCCCGGGCGATTGCTAATCGACCAGAGATTTTGCTGATGGACGAGCCCTGTTCGGCGCTCGACCCGATTGCCACTGGGAAAATTGAAGAACTGATTCACGAGCTCAAAGAACAGTTCACCATCGTGATTGTGACTCACTCGATGCAACAAGCGGCACGGGTTTCCGACCGCACGGCTTTCTTCTATCTGGGTAAACTAATCGAGTACGATACTACCGAAAAGATTTTCATGAACCCCTCCCAAGCTCAAACCGAGGCCTATATTTCAGGTCGTTTTGGTTGAGATTTAACTCAAATCCAATACTTATTCTACTATGCAAAGATTTTTCCACGAAGAACTCCGACAACTCCGCGACGACCTCATTCTGATGGGTGAGCGTTCGTTGGATATGACCCGACTCGTCATGCGTGCTGTGCAAGAGGGGGACGACTCTCTGGCTCTCCAAGTCCGCGGAATGGATGATGGCGTTGACGAACTTGAAAAACGAGTTGATCGCGAAATCATGCGGTATCTCACGCTTTTCGGTCCGATGGGAAGCGACGTTCGTCTTTTGTTAGCTGCACGCGATATCGGTCACGATCTCGAACGTATTGCTGACGAAGCCTCGGTTATTGCCAAACGAGCAATGATTATCTCGGAGCGCGGACC
>RFOO01000325.1 GCA_009926645.1 bacterium
TGGGTACGACTGTCGCCTTGCTCAATGACTTGCTGCTTTATCTTGGAAAAATCAATTTTGTTTAAATCGATTTTACGAACCTGCCGATTATCCATGGTGTGGAAATAAACCACACGATTCTTAAGGTCAGACACAGTCGTAATTTGCGTCGCACTGGTAATGTCTTTCGGCAACTTGCTCGAGGGCGCTGTGACACCTACAGGAATATTGAAGCTGTCGAGGATGCGAAATGCTTCAAAAACGGCGTCTTCAGACGTGCTTAAAGGACGAACCGATGCGGTTAAAGCGGCCGCACGAACAAAACGTGATGGGGGAGAAAAATCTCCCGGCAGACCCACTAATCCAGACCCTCCGCCAAACGGAGCTAACTGCACACCACCTAAGGTCAATGGCTGGCGTGGAGCAGTCGTAATTCCGATGTAGTTTCGCAAATTAGTCAGATGCCAGGAATAATCCGGTGAATTGGTTATCACACCTAAAAAAGCATCGTAAACTTTCACTTCCCCACCCTTCACAATCTCAATGACAATACAATCACCGGTGGTATCGGCTACTTTCCAGTGAAAAGGCAAAGGAGCTCCACCAAAACGGGGATCTTCAACATTTACCACACGGAGTTTATCGATGTTCTGACGCACCTCGGCCACGGTCTTGAAAGATGAAAGCATCCATTGCATAAAATCACCCACACTGACTGAGCGCTTAACATCGGCTGGTTCAAATTTAGCAAAATCAGCGAAGCCTGGGAAATAATACATGCCTACATAGAGGCCCTCCTCATTCATTCCGTCAGGACCATAATCCTGTTCGTATCCAGTGACTGAAATAAATCCATAGCGACCCTTCCACTGGTAGCCGTTGTTTCCTTCGGGAGTGAGGGCAACATACTCTTTTCCACTCGGGAAAAGTACGAGACGATCGTGAGTGGCATCACCGAGTGCCCATTCGACTGTCCGGGCAACCACGACTCCCCCGTCTGATGAAGTTAAAGAAATCCCCGTACAGGCAAAAACAGGATTAAACGTTAAAACGCACCAAGCCGCGAATACCGCAAGTTTCAGTTTCATAACAGCATTAATCCCTGTTTTCATACATTTTCAACCGCCAACCCAAATAAAGGGGTCAGACTACCTTAATGGTGCCTGACCCCATTAATGGGGTCAGACTACTCTA
>RFOO01000326.1 GCA_009926645.1 bacterium
GTTGGCTCATTTGTTGGCGAATATGCAACGGCATACGCTTGGGCTGAAATTCAATGTGTTTCAGTTGAGCGATCGAGAGCCGTATCTTTTTACCCGGCGCGGGTGGATTGATTTCCGAGAGGGCTTTTTGAAACCGTCAGGTCTTATCTTAGCCATTTGTTTTGGCATTATATTGGGACCCGATTTGGGAACCATTATTTTATGTGCCTCGGTGGGCGGGGTAATGATGATTATCTCTGGAGTACGTTGGAAATATATTTTACCCTCTCTTTTGGTCGCCGTTTGTGGTCTAATTATTTTGGTGCTTAATTGGGAAAATCGTATGCGACGTATTACCTCGTTTATCGATCCCTGGGGCCGGCGTGAAAACGAATCGTATCAACTCTTTGAAGGCATGGTAGCTTTTGGAGTCGGTGGAATTACGGGTAAAGGTGCGGCCAACGGCCTCCAAGTGCGGGCTTATTTACCCGAGGCACATACCGATTTTATATTGGCTAATATTGGTGAAGAGCATGGGTTGATTGGTACATCTTTAGTGGCTCTGGCTTACCTGTGTATCTTTTGGCTGGCTTATCGTGCGATGCGTTTCAGTACCGACCTGTATCGTTTGAATGTTTGTTTAGGAGCTACGCTATTTTTGGTTCTTCAGGCTCTCGTTAATATGGGTGTGGTTACGGGTCTCTTACCGACCAAAGGGATTTCGCTGCCTTTTCTGAGTTATGGTGGAACCAATCTGGTGATTATGTCCTGTATGGTTGGATTAATCTTAAACTGTATTCGCGATATACAGCAGGTGCCGTTTCATTCCCGGGAGGTAAAAACGTGAGCCATATTCTTTTGGCCTGTGGAGGGACCGGTGGGCATTTAGCTCCTGGTATTGCTCTCGCTCAACGCCTCAGCCAAGAGGGGCATGACTGTCTTTTAATGGTTAGTGGAAAGGCGGTTGATGCGCAGATGACGGCAAAATATCAGCGACTAAAATTTGTTGTCGGGCGTGGACGAGGCTTTGGGCCTGGCTTGAAAAATAAAATCAAATTTTTCCCCGCTTTCATCGGCTCTCTCGTTTCGGCTTGGCGTTTGATTAGCCGTTATCGTCCACACGTGTTGGTTTGTTTTGGTGGGTTTATGAGTCTCGCACCGGCGTTGGTTTGTGCTTTGCGTGGTATTCCTGTT
>RFOO01000327.1 GCA_009926645.1 bacterium
ATCATAACCTTGAGCATTCAAAACAGATCCTAGCGTGCTTAAGTTTTCACATCCCTTGCGACGTAGGACCGACTGACCAGGAATGGGAGGAATGGAAAGCGACAAAGCTTCCATTCCTCGAACCGTACGCGTACCACTTGCGTAGCAACGCTTAAACCACAGTGACTCACGTGCAATACGATCAAGATTAGGAGTTAAATTTTTAGGCGCATAAACAGGATCGTCGTAACACCCTAAAAATTCCGCACTCAAGCTCTCTACGGTAATTTGGATAACATTCCATCGGCGAACTGGCTCACTCGCCTTTACTTGACGGGTAATACTCGAAGAGGGGTCAACCAAGGGAGCCTCCGGACGAGACAATCTTTTACCTAATGCAGAAATAGCATCGGGTCGAGTTGGGTAGAAACGTTTCCACTCTAACTGGTTTGTCCAAAAGGCGGCCAAGAAAGAATACTCTCCATTCTTCGCTAACTCCGTATCGTAATTATTAGCGAAGGCGGGCTGAATATCGCCCATATGACGCAAACCAGCAACCAACCTTTCGCCGAAACCAGAATGAGCATCGGAAACGACCTTTAGGTCGTGCGTACCAACAAAGTACGCGTAAGTTTGGATAACTAAAAGAGGAGCCAAAGAAAAGACAGGGGTGCGCCAATGAGGCGGATGATCGACCGCCGAACCTTCGAGCCAGAGTTTTGTAAGTCCCACCCTTCGCCAAAAGAAAAAGAACCCAATTGCAATGATACCTACCCCACTGAAGATGAGTGGCAAATTGTATGACTCTCGGATATTTTTAACAACTTCACTGGTATAAACCAAGTAATCAACGGCGATGAAGTTAAAGCGTACACCAAACTCATCCCAAAAAATAATTTCTGAAATCTTCCAAAAGGTAACAAGGAAAGCACCGAAACACCAAAGGGGAATTAAAAGGTAATGAGCCCACTTGACTCGACACAGACTGCTCAGCAAAGCGTAAGGCAAAGTGAGTAGCCAAGCCATGAAGGCATCGAAGAAGAATCCGACGAAGAGAGAGGAAAATGTAGCTAAACCCCATGACACCGACCCTGCTGAAGCCAGCAAAAGGCCAAGACGTAAAAGCGTGCAAAGAATCAGGTAGGTAAAAGCCAACAACCAAGTACCACCTTG
>RFOO01000328.1 GCA_009926645.1 bacterium
TAAAAAGCTCTTTAGTGACCCCCTGTCAGTCCGATGGTGTAACGGTAGCACAGGAGATTTTGGTTCTCCTTGTCCAGGTTCGAATCCTGGTCGGACTACATGTTTTTAACTTAATAGGTTTCAGTCTGGCTTGAAGGTCGCTTGGCTAATCTGGCCAATAAAAAGGCCAGAAGCGTTCAAGCCTCTGGCCCTTAGGGGTAAGGAAATAATCTTAACGATTAAGCGCGACCTTGGTACTCTTTGGTTTCGGTGCTCACTTTAATCATTTCACCTTCCTTAATGAATAGAGGTACATTGACCACTAATCCATTTTCACAGGTGACAGATTTTTGAACATTGCCAGCGGTGTCGCCTTTGACAGCGGGAGGAGCCTCGAGAACTTTGACCGTAACGGAAGGAGGAAGGTCAACCGTAACAGGACGGTCCTCAACGAAGAGCACTTGGTAAGAGGTGCCAGGGATAAGAAACTCTTTGGAGTCTTCGACGGTTTTGGCGGGGATATAGTATTCTTCGAAGGTATTAGGATCCGAGAAGACATAGTTGCCATCGGCTTCGTAAGAGAGCTCGAGGGATTTGATTGAGTTGTCGAAGACTTCGAAGCTGACACCGATTCCACAACGCACGGGAATCTTTGCACCAGTCTTGATGGAGCGAAGTTCCATTTGAACGTAGGAAGCGTTGTTAGGGGGGGTGCGAACGAGACACTCGAGAACGATGCAGAGCTCGCCATTGTAGCTCATGATGTTCTTCTTTTTGATGCGATTAACAGGGATAGAAGCCATAAGATGAAAGGCGAAGACAAGCCGTCCCGATTGCTACGGTCAAGCCGGACTTGCGGGATTCAGTGCTCTGAGGCCTAAAAGTCTCTTTCAGGCCTTATTGAATCGTGAAAATATTACCCCCAATTTGGCTAACCTTTTGAACTTCACTGGTTGGGTCGGACGGGTCCACTGTGGATCCAGGGGTAGCCGTAACAGCCGTTCCGCAGTAGAGACTCTGAAAAGATTTATAAAAGGATAGGAGTTCGGATTTGGAGCTAACCATCATTTCGACCGTTTTGGCGTGGGTCGTGGTAGGGTAGGTTTTTACCACTAGCCCAGCAGTGCCTGCGGAGGTGATATTAGTTACTTTTGATTCTAAAGCCTGAAT
>RFOO01000329.1 GCA_009926645.1 bacterium
ACCGAACGGGATCAAGAGTACCCACCGAACCAAAGAAGATTTTTAGATTTTCCTAAAAACCAAAATCCACGGACTCCTTTTTTAGGATTAAATGAGTTTATCAATCGCTTTCTCGGCCCCACCAAAAAGTTAGGCGCACGCTACACAAATTCATTTTACCCTCTTAACCCAACAGCAAGCGAAACGCCGACCCCTTACCCAGCTACCTCCATAGGTTGGAATAATGCCAATGACTATCGCTGGCTATTCCGGTCAGGCACCCTAGAGAGCAGTTTAGCTCGATCTGATAAAACTTTCGGTACACGATTCACGGCGCCACCACCGGGTTCATTAATCATTAATCCCTCTTTGTCACATCATTGGCACTATGGGGCTGGTAGCGGACGCCAATCGGGAATGCCCCCAGGATGTTATTTTGGTAATATTCAAATTTTGGATCACGAGAATCGCCCACGTACCCATAATGGATTCGGCGCCTCGGGTTGTCTTTTCCAAGGAGATTTACTCCGTAAACTCGGACCTAAAATTGCCACACGCTCGGACACTTTCACGATTCGTGCTTATGGTGAAAGTTCCGCAGAAGGGAGACAAAGAGCTTCGGCTGTTTTGGAAATCATTGTTCAGCGAACGCCTGAATACGTGGATTCAAGTCAACTCCCGTGGATTCAATTTTCATCCACTGAACACTCACCCATCAATCGCTTACTCGGTCGAAGATTTATTGTTTTATCCTGCCGTTGGTTAGGCACCCAGGATCTTTAATCACCAAACAATAAACCCGCCGGGGTTGGCGGGTTTACGTTTTGAAATCGAAGAAGAATTTACTTCTTAGATTTTTCGGACTTTTCCTTGCGGGGTTTACGAGGTTTCTTCTCGCGCTCAGGGCGTTCAGCCTCTTCGGCTACCTCTGCGACTGGCTCGATCGGATTTTCCGAAACGACTTCAAACTCTTGTTCCACCGTTACATTGCTGTGCAGACGGATGGTGGTGATGTGTTTACCTAAAAGTTTAACAGGTCCTTGGCCAAGGTGGATACGTTTACGTTCTAATTCAACGCCATGCTCGGCTAATTTAGCAGCAATTTCTGCTGTGCTAATCGCACCAAACATTTTTCCTCCTTCACCTGTCTTCACGGCGAAGACCA
>RFOO01000330.1 GCA_009926645.1 bacterium
TAACGGAACCGGCACCCATTTCGGCAAGGGCGGTCGCCCGTGGGCGGCACCTGCCTTTGCATTTAATCCGGTCGACGAATGGTCGGAATGTCTACCAGTCGAAGCCGATGAACGATACGATCGTCATTATCTTACCTCTGGCCATCGTGGCTCCTCTCAATTGATGCGTCAGATCCTAAAGTGGCGAATTCTATGGGCACGTCGAACTCGCCCAGATGGCGCTGTCTTATTTGATTAAACTGTTCTGGCTTCATTGAGCTAAGGCGAACCCAAAAATTTATGTACGAATGGAGTCGTAAAGTCCGTATCCGAAACGGCAGATTTCCTTTTTGGCACGGCCAAGGAATAGTTTGAGCGATTTGCCCAGTGGTCGTCTAATCTTACCCTTGTCTTGATAATCGATGGTGCTAGTCGTGTGTGCGACGGTCGCGAGGACAACTGGCATCGGCCGGATACCGCGCGTGCGCAGGCCAGTCTCCCACGGGCGATCCAAGGCGTGGTCAACCTGTTCCGTAATCGGGCGCATTGACTTTAGAAGGGTCTCGGCGGCGCGACGATTCATGACGTAGGCGGCGGAGGAGGTTGTGCGCGTCAGGTGTACAACGAGATGATGTCCGCCGGTGAGTTCGCGCTTTTTCACGGGCATCCCAGAATGGAAGTTAAAGAGTTTCACGAGGTCCCAGTCGTCCTTCTCAGCCAGAGACCGAAGCACCTCCGTGCAGGCGGGCAGGACTTCGACGTCGTCTTCGAGGATGACGCACCAAGGCGCTTCGGTTTGCAGGAATGTTTCCATGGCTTTGAGGTGGCTGAGGTAGCAGCCAACCTCGCCAGTTCGGGGCATGTCGAGGCGGTTGCGCCAGGCGTAGGCTGGTATATCGATGAGATTCTCCCAGTCGGAGACATCTTTTCCCATAACAGCGGGCAAGCGTTTGTAACCTAGACCTAGGCGGGTTAGGTTATCATGAATTGAAGCCATTCGCTCGGTGTCGCGGTCTAAATTAATTACATAGATGAGCGGGACCATCGTTGGCTAAGTTTGTTTTATGTGGCCGTCTATTTTCTTTCAATCGGATTTGAAGGAAGATTTTTGGGTTCGTCAGACTGGCTTGGCCGACTTATTCCTTTGGCAGGGATGAA
>RFOO01000034.1 GCA_009926645.1 bacterium
AGTCAACTGCTCTACCATTGAGCTATCTGGCCTCGAACCTCTTTACCAAAGAGAGTTTGAGACCGCAGGTAAAGAATAAATAAATCAGCGATGACCTCTTTGGCGGACGGCCTCGAAGAGGCAAACGCCTGCGGAAACCGAGACGTTGAGGCAGGGTACGGAGCCGAGCATTGGGATGCGGAGGAGAAAATCGCATGTCTCGGTTGTGAGGTGTCGCATCCCTTCGCCTTCGGCGCCCATGACGATGGCGAGAGGGCCGGTGAGTTTGGCGGAGTAGAGAGATTGACTTGCTTTATGGTCGCTAGTGCCGGCGATCCAGACTCCGCCGTCTTTAAGTTTAACGAGAGCGTTGCGGAGATTGTTAGCTTGGACGATGGGAATGCTTTCGGCGGCGCCGACGGCGACTTTTCTTACCGTTTCATTTACTGGTGCTGAATTTTTCTTGGTGATGATGACGAAGGCGCAGCCTGCGCAATCGGCGGTGCGGAGGCAGGCGCCGAGGTTATGCGGGTCTTGGACTCCGTCTAAAACTAAAATGAGCGGATCTTTTTGGCGCTGGAGTAATTCAGGGATATGACTCTCATCCAATAAACGTAGAGGGCGATTTAAGTCTGCGTGACGCGGAGCTCGATCGTTGGACCTCGACATCGTAGGTTATTTTTTGCGCGCTAATTTACCGCGGCTATGGAGGGCTTCGGCGATTTGAATCGCATTGAGGGCGGCCCCTTTCCAGAGCTGATCACCGCTGACCCAGAGGGAGAGTCCATTATCAAAGAGAGTGTCTTTGCGAATACGGCCCACGCCGCATTTTTCTTTGCCGGCGTAGTCGAGGGGCATGGGGTAAATTTTCTTCGCGGTATCGTCGCAGACTTCGGCCCCGGGGAAGGCGGCGATGGCTTGGCGGGCGACGGCGACATTGACGGGCTTTTCGAATTCGGCGCTGATGGCGATGGAGTGAGCGCGGAAGACTGGAACACGAACGCAGGTGGTTGTGACCTTTAAGCTAGGAAGGTTCATGATTTTGCGACCTTCGTTGAGCATTTTCATTTCTTCTTTCGTGTAACCATCTTCTAAGAAAGAATCGACGTGTGGGATGAGATTGAAAGCGATGGTGTGTGGGTAGACTTTGGCTGGGGAGGGTTCGCCTTTGACCCAAGCGCGCACTTGAGTGTCGAGTTCGCGCATGGCTTCGGCGCCTGTGCCAGAGACTGCTTGGTAGGTGGAGGCGAAGAATCGCTTTAGACCAAAAGCTTTATGGAGAGGGAAGAGTCCCATTAAAGCGATGGCTGTGGAGCAGTTGGGGTTGGCGATGATGCCGTGGTGGTTATCGAGTGCATCGGCATTGATTTCGGGGACGACCAGAGGGACTTTGGGGTCCATCCGGAAGGCAGAGCTATTGTCGATGACGATGACACCGCGTTTGACTGCTTCGGGGGCAAGGGCGAGGGAGACGGAGCCTCCGGCGCTAAAGATAACGCAGTCGAGTCCTTCGAAAGCCTCTGGTTTGGCCTCTTGAACCGTCCATTCCTTACCTCCGTAGCTGATCTTAGAACCAGCCGAGCGAGCTGAGGCGAGGGGGCGCAGCTCTGCCACGGGGAAGTTTCTTTTTGCCATGAGAGCGAGCAGTTCTTGACCCACCGCGCCTGTCACGCCCACGATGCCGATACGATATGCCATGTTCTGAGTTATCTTTGGTGTTGAAAGGGGAGTTGTTAGAGCGCCTCAAGGCACTCGGTATTCCTGCTTCGAAACATTGCCTAGTTGTGTCGATTGACCAGCAAAAATTATGGTATTTTGCAGAGAATGCCGTTCACGCCTATAAAGTCAGCACAGCGCGGGCGGGTCGTGGATGTATTAAGGATTCTTTGCAGACCCCCTTGGGCGTGCTACGAGTGGCCGAGAAGCATGGGTCAGGGGCGCTGCCTGGAATGGTGTTTAAGGCACGTCAGCCTACGGGTGAGGTATGGCAGCGTGGGAAGCCACAGCCTGATAATTTAATTACCAGTCGAATTCTTTGGCTCGAGGGTATGGAATCGGGCGTGAATGCTGGTGAGGATGATCAAGGGCGTGTGGTTGATACCAAGTCGCGCTTTATTTATATCCATGGCACCAATCAGGAGGAGAAGTTAGGTCAGCCCAATAGTCATGGGTGTGTGTTGTTATCCGATGCGGATGTGATAGAGCTTTATGAACGAGTTCCGCTGGGAACGTTCGTTTACATCGCTTAATCCTTATCGTTTTCCTGCAACCAGCCTTCGAGCATTGCTTTGGCGACAGGGCCAGCCGTTTTGCCACCCCAAGTGCTGGTATCGAGTTGGCCTTCGATTAAGACCGCGAAAGCTACGGCAGGATTATCGGCGGGAGCGTAACCGATGACCCAAGCAAGGTGGGCTTTTTCTCCGTTCTTAAAATATTCTGAAGTACCGGTTTTAGCGGCGATGGTCAGACCCTCGATTTGCATACTGCGTGCGGTACCTTCTTCGACGCAGCGTTTCATCCCTGAGCGAATGGCTTCGAGTTGGTCTTTGTTAAGACCGATGGATGTTGCACCTTCGTGGCGTCCATCGCGATTGGGATCGTGAATGATGGTGGGAGTGGTGCGGGTTTCGTTGCGAGCGACAGATGCGGCTAAGCAGGCCATGTGGAGTGGGGTTGTTAGCGTGTAGCCTTGTCCGATGGACATGTTAGCCGTGTCACCTGAATTCCATGGGCCAGCCCCGATGCGTTGTTTGTAGGCGGGGTCGGGAACAACCAAGCGGTTGGTAGGGTAGGGAAGTTCGGTTGTGGAGGGATTGGAAAGACTCGGCGGCATGCGCAGGAGTGGGGCATCGAGTCCGAACCGACGAGCTTCTTTCGCGAGAAGGTCAGGCCCAAGTTTTAGTCCGACGCGATAGTTCCAAACGTTGCAGGAAATCGTGAGCATTTTTTCTACATCGACTGAACCAAAGGCTTCGCCGCCGTGTTCAGGGAAGTCGCGATTGCCTACACGGAAGCTTGTACCACATTCGAGGATGTCATCCCAGTCGATGACTTGGTTGCGCATGGCAGCGATGGCGGTGATGATTTTAAAAGTCGAGCCAGGGGCGTATTGACCTTGGGTAGCGCGATTGAGCCAACCGCCTTGGTTTTCAATTTCGTCGTAGTATTTATTGGAGATACGATTAACCAACTGATTAGGGTCGAACGTCGGCTGGCTGGCCATGGCGAGGATTTCGCCCGTATTAACATCGAGCATCACTGCGGCCCCAGGGAGAGGGTTGCCCGTTGAGTCTTTGATGGTGCGTAAAGCTTCTTCGGCGGCCAATTGAATATTAATATCGAGCGACAGATTGATGGAGGAGCCTTGTCGTGGTTCGCTACTGCGTAAAAGTTCTTTATTATATCCCGAAGATGTTTTGGTCCAAAGTTCCCAGCCGCTAGCGCCGCTTAGAATTGGATCAAACGTTTGTTCGATTCCGGCTGCTCCGCGCTTACCTGTGTAGCGCAGCTTTTGGAGATTATCGAAATTGAGGTCAGTGAAGTCATCGACGTTGGGGGGCAGGTCGGTTGAATCGCGAACATAGCCAAGGACGTGAGCGGCCATGGTGCTATAGGGGTAGGAGCGCACCATATCGGATTCGAGTGAGATGGGGCCACCTTGGGGGAATTGTTCGATGAAGCGGGCAACCGTACGATTAGCCTCATCGGGGTCGGAGGCGTTTTCTGAACCTGGAAACGCGAGGTCGGTAATGAGGGTGAATTTGAGGGCGCGCGATTCGGTTAAGTGTTTTCGGAGGGCAAGAAGATTGACTGTGCGTTCTTCTTTATTGAGCGGAAGTTTGGATGCGTTTTTAGAGCGTTTCGGTTTATCTGTATTGGCATCGATGACGAACCAGATTTTATCAAGCCAGCCATTGAGGACATTGAGTCGTGCTTGTTCGCTCAGGGCGTCGTAGTTAATTTTTAAGACTGTCGGATCCGATTTAGCTTTGCGAATGAGGCTGAGGTATTCTTGGCGGAACTCAGGTTGAAGGGAGAGTAAATCGGCTTTAACGCTCCAGCGTACGCGATTATCGACGATAGTGTAGCCGTGACGATCGTAGATTTTTCCGCGTGCGGGAGGGCGAATAACAACGCGCTTAATTTGGTTATCCGACTGCACCATAATCTCATTGGCTTGGACGAGTTGGCGGTAGGCTAAGCCGGCGGTGATGTAGATGAAACCGGCGATGAAAAAGATGAATAGAAAATTGATACGAACCCGACTGAGGGGATCAGAGGGGGTTGAGTGAGGTGATTCGTTAAAAAGATTTTTCATTAACTGCCAACGTGGCTTACGGGATGCGCAGTTTGTCCATTACCCGATTTTGGTAGACAGAGATGGTATTAAAGAGAAGCAGGGTTAGTGCCGCTGACAACAGGAGTTGAAGGGTTGCGTTGTATAAAAACAAAGAGAACTGGAATGGAATTTCTTCACGCAGGGAGATTGACATCGCTAGGTACCAGATAAAGCCACTGATGGTGTTAACAAGGATAGCACCTTGGCGGAGACGTGCTTTGTCGCGGAGGAGATCGGGGAAGCTGGACAGAATAATGGCGAGAAAGATCAGGCAGAATGCTAGACTACCGTGGGGAATGGGGCGAAGAGCCTCAAAAGTAAATCCGATGAAGGCAGAGAAGAGAATCGCTTGCCAGCGGCGTAGACGGCGGCAGGGGGCGACGATGACTAATCCAGAAATGTAGAAGACAAGGTTCCAGGAGGAGAGTGAGCTGCTGAGCAAATCAGAGGCAACCAACCAAGGGTAGGTTGCGAGAAAGAGAATGAGCCAGGCCCAGGTGAGGGTCATTTAAATTCCTCCAACTTAATCCGGTCGGTCGGCGACATGAGAATTTCGCCTGCGGTTGGGTATTTGGGAACGAGGACTGAGACTTCTTCGATGGTGTCGAGATTCTTGGATGGCACCATGTAGGCTTCTTTGAGATTACCTTGGGCGGTGCTCGTGACTCCACCTTCGAGAGTTCCGAGGATGAGACCTGCGGGGAAAACTCCGCCTAGACCGGTGGTGGATACCTTAGCGCGCCCCGTGGTGAAGGGGTTGGAGGCAACGCCACTGACGTGAACGATGCGTGGAGGGTCGTCTCCTTCGAGAAAGGCGGTGCAGCGGAAGGCTGGGCTAGTTACCAGTTCGACTTCACTGATGTTAAGGTGGACTGTGGTGACACGGCCGACCACGCGATTGCCAAAGACGACGGGGCAACCTGGGCGAATGCCGTCATTGCGACCTTTGCGAATGAGCATGCGTTGCCACCACGTTGAAGTGTCGCGTGTGGCGACCCGGGCGACGACCGTGAGGTATTCGGTCGAATTCGGATAGCGTAGCATCTCACGAAGACGAAGATTTTCCTTTCGGATATCTTCCATCGCATGAAGTTTTAGTTCTAATGTTGCGTTGATACGTGCGAGGTCACGTCCGGCGGCGACGAGATCTTCGGTGCTACGACTGCGCAGTTCCCAGTAACGTGCGAGGTCGCGACTTTTGCTGAGAAGTTGGATAGCGGGGGCTTGGAACTCGGAAAAAGCCTCTTTGTTAAGACGACGAATTGTGCTCGGTAGAGCAATCCACAGCCCGATGAAAACAATCAGGGCGACGATGGATGCTTTGGCGCCTTGGCGGTTATTATCCATGGCGGGTTAGCCCGCGAGAATTATTCCCGACTGCTCCAGCGAGAAGCGTTGGCTAAAATTTTACCCGTACCATTGACCACTGCACAGAGTGGGTCTTCGGCGATGATAACAGGGAGGCCTGTGGCTTCGGAGATAGCGCGGTCGATGCGACGGATGAGGGCGCCACCACCGGCGATGACGATACCGCGATCAACTAAGTCGGCAGAAAGTTCAGGCGGAATGCGTTCCAATGATCCTTTGATAGCTTCGATGATTTGATTGATATTATCGGCCATGGCTTCGCGAACTTCTTGAGAAGTTAGGTGCAGGGCGCGGGGGAGGCCAGTAACTGAGTCGCGACCCCGTACTTCGTAGGTCATTTCCTGTTCAAGGGCGTAGGCTGAGCCGATTTTAATCTTAATTTCTTCAGCGGTACGTTCCCCGATGATGAGGTTATAGGAATTCTTGATGTATTTGATGATCGAGGAGTCGAATTCGTCGCCACCGACGCGGATTGAGCGAGCGTAAACGATACCACCCAGAGAGATAACGGCGACTTCGGTTGTACCACCACCGATGTCGACAATCATGGAACCAGCGGGCTCTTCGACTGGTAGGCCAACGCCGATAGCGGAGGCAACAGGTTCAGGAATGGTAATGACATCATCTGCACCCGCGCGATAAGCGGAATCCATAACAGCTCGTCGCTCCACGGCGGTGATGCCGTAAGGAACAGCGACGACGACGGTGAGGTTGGTTAAAACAGATTTACGAGCGACCTTACCGATGAAATAGCGAAGCATGTGTTCGCTGATCTCGAAGTCGGCAATCACACCGTCTTTCATTGGACGAAGCGCTTGGATATCTCCAGGCGTACGACCTAGCATTAATTTTGCTTCATTACCGACGGCAATGGGCTTGCGGGTGCTTGTACGGATTGCGACCACGCTGGGCTCGCGTAAGACCACACCACGATCCTTGAGGAACACTAGGGTGTTCGCCGTACCGAGGTCGATGCCGATGGCTTGATTGAATAACCCTGGAAAGCGCTTTAACATCAGTCGTGAGTGGTTTACGTGATAAATAACTTATGCACAGGGTAGTCAAACCCCTTTTCCCCATAGACTTATGTCGGTTTGACCCTTGAATTGACAGAATAAGCCCAAATCTAAGCTATCGGACGAACCTTCTGTGATTCATGGGCTCAGGCTTTTATTACTTAGACAGTTCAAAAATTAAAATGCCTGTGCCGAGAATGATGCGATACCAAGCGAATGGACCTAGACCGCGGCGAGTGATAAATCCGATCATCCATTTTACTGAGATGAAGGCGGTGATGGTGGCGATGATGAGGCCCAGTGAGGCGTAATGGATGGGGTAAATTTGGGTGAGGGCGGGCCCCAGGGAGACCATTTTGTAGAGGGAGGCTGCGGTGAGAGTTACGAGGCCGACTAAAAAAGAAAACTCTGTGGCTGCACCGTTAGATAGACCTGCCCAGCGTCCGCCCAAAATGGTGGCGAGTGAGCGACTCGTTCCTGGGATTAGGGCGACGCATTGGCAGAGTCCGACTTGGAGAGCTTGTTTGAAATTCATTTGTTGAACCTCGTCGGAATTCGATGGGTGGTTCGGGAGTTTTTTTTCGGCCCAGAAAATAACCAAGCCACCGAGGATGAGTGCGGAAGCGACAATTTTAATATCGAAGGCGATGATATCTTTAACGAGGAGTCCGATGATGCCCGCGGGGACGAAAGCAATCATCACGCAAGTTGCGAGACAGAGGGACGGTTTCTCTAGTCGAATGATTCCGAGTACGAGATTTTTAAGTCGCGTAAAAAAAGCGGCGATGACAGCTAAGATTGCACCGAGCTGAATGATAACAATGTAATCGTCGACAGCTTTTTCCTGGTTGATGGGGCGATTTTTACGATCAGCGACGCCGGAAATGATGACATTTTTGTCTTTTTTCACCCCCATGATTTCATCGCTAATAATCATATGACCGGTCGAGGAAACAGGGATATATTCTGTGATGCCTTCGACGGTTCCTGTGACGATGGCGCGAGTGAGGGTAAATTGGGCGCGCATTTCTTCAGCCGAGATTGTGGATGGGGCAGGGGGTTGACTCGTCTGAGCGAGGAGCGAAGTGCACAGGCAGACCAAGCTAAGGAAGGGTAGTCGGAGAGACATGGCAGTCGTGTAGTTTAAAAAAAGCGATACCGCAAGACAACTGCCCTTGTCGCTTGCGCTTCGGGGAGGGTTTCGTTTTAACTAATGAACACTTATGTCGGCTTCCAGTCTCATTCCGACCAATGAACCTCGCTTTCAGGTGCCTGATGCACGGGGACGTTTTGGTCAATTCGGCGGGCTTTATGTTCCCGAGACTTTGATGACTCCGTTATTAGAGTTAGCAAAGGCTTACGATGAGGCGCGTCGAGATCCTGCTTTTCAGAGTGCGTTTACCAAAATGCTTAACGAGTTTGCGGGGCGTCCGACGGGTTTGTATTTTGCTGAAGGTTTAACCAAGCACTGTGGTGGGGCGAAAATTTACTTAAAGCGTGAGGATATGCTGCACACTGGTGCGCATAAGATTAATAATGCTATCGGGCAGGCTCTTTTGGCTGTGCGTATGGGTAAGAAGCGTATCATTGC
>RFOO01000331.1 GCA_009926645.1 bacterium
AGGTATTGTTATTGGGTGGGTGATGAGGGAGTGAAAGCCAACATCAGTATAAATGATAATCGCTTAAGTTCTTCGAGTACTTTGGCCAGTGCACGACGTGGTGTCGCGCGAACGGGTGTTGAACTTTTAACCGGTTTTTCGAATTACCAGCCTGGAGATATCGATTCCAGAGTTCGAAGCACCGACCAGCTTAAACTCCTTAATTCCTCGGTTTTCAGTGATAGTTCAGGAAATAATGCCAAAGTTCTTTGGCCTGATGTTACACTCGTTTCACGTGGACTGTTTACCGATAATCGCTGGGGTGGATTACAAATCGACCTCTCGACGGCTTTTGAAAAATCAGACACCAACTTTATGAATAGTGAGTTTGGCTCTGGCTCGGGATCGGTTGAAAGTGCGACCGCTGATGTAACAACACTTGGCAATGTAACTTTTGCCTTTGATGTAGATTATAGCATTCCGATTAGTGGGCCACTTGTTGCTTCCTCATGGCGTGTTCCATTTCGAAATTGGAAGAAAAATATTTCTTACAATAGTGCAACGCCAACATCTCTAGCCTGTGTATGGTCGCAAACATCCACAACACTTACTCCAGCATTTGCATCACCCACACAAGCAGTACGAGGACCAACTTGGTCCGCCCTACGAGACTATCACTTACTTTATCAACAACTTTCGGGCAGTCCCCTAACTTTAACTGCCCGAACCCACTTCCCTAATACCGTCGCATTAACCGCTGCAACGGGTGCTTACCCTAGTGCATTTGGTTATAACCATTACTCACAAATGTATAATCGCTCGATTATCCCTTTGGTTTGGTGTTCAAGCACTACCACAAATCCTGATGGCACAGTCACACCTACAAATAGCCAGGATTCGTCTGATAGTTTTGGGCAGTATAGTGATTTCCTTGGAAGAGACACGATGTACATACGTCCTAATAGAGGAAACTCTTTTTCCGCAACTATTGTTAATTCTACAAGATCAGCCTCTGCTTACTCACTTCCTATACCAACTCGCGTTTCCGTTGCTCCCTACATTTCAAGACAACAAGTAGTAGTTGGAACAATTAAAAACGGGGGCATCGTACAAATCGTCATCTCGCCGATTACCGTTTTCCACAACCCTTA
>RFOO01000332.1 GCA_009926645.1 bacterium
TCGGACGACGGAGGCATAACAAAAATCCCTGTGGGTAAATTGGAAGGTGGTTCGGGAGAAAACCAATAATACTGATTGCTATTGGGATTAGCGTTCGTTGAGGTATCGGCCGTACCGATAACCAAAACAAATTGGCGTAAATGATTAACGGGGTCGGTAGGGTCGTTGAGGATTAACAGACGATAGCGTGAAACTTTTTTCGATGAAGCCGTAGGCAGGGGCGCCTCGCGATTCATCAAAGCCATCGCACGCAAAGAACGAATATTACCTGTCAACATTCGCTGACCACCCACTAAACCACCGCCATCGCCAGGAGACAGACTCAGAAACAATCCTGAAATGAGGAGGATGATGGTAATAACCACCAGAAGCTCGATGAGCGTAAAACCGCGGCGAAGGCGACTTATGCGTGGAGTTTTAATCACTGAATCGCAATGATGTCAGCAGCGTCGGATTCGGCGAGAGCGGTCGGAGTTGGGGATACACCATCAGAGGTTGCTGCATCATTCTTGGTTGTAAAAATGATGACGCGTGCTGGTATACCAACGGTCGTATCAATACCCGATTGATTTTCTGATTTTGCCGAACTTAAATCATCGGGCAATTTTGCAAGAATACCAGAGGTAATTCTCTTAATACTACCTGTAGAATCTGTATCAAAAATTAAGCGAATATTGATGTTTCCAAATCGATCACACAAAAGACCTTTAGAATCTACATCAGAGCCATAAGAGATAAAGTCATCTTTGGCAAAAGCACAAAAGGACTCGGCATTACGGTTATAATTAGTTCTTTGGGTTGGATCTAATGATTTACCGCTGGCCGACTTACCCTGCATAGCTTGAATAAATTTAAGCCCCGTACCATCTTCAAGTTTGAACACGGAATCAGCGGAGGTATCATATGTGCTAGTACCACCACCCCCAATATTCGGGTAAAAACCGTAAGTGTTTTTGTAACGATTCACGGCAGTGCACCACTGCTGAAAAGTCGTCTGCGATGTCGCAATTTTCGCACGCTTTCGCACCGCTGAAACCGCGGGGAAAAGAATCGCAGCGAGAATGCCAATGATGGCGATAACAGCGAGCAATTCAATAAGGGTGAAACCTCTACGAGTGAAC
>RFOO01000333.1 GCA_009926645.1 bacterium
GTATTTTTGTTTAAACCAATTTCACCAATACCGAGAACGTTCGGAGCTTGCAGAAATTCAGGAATTAAAGCCATCACTTCACGGGCCAAACCAACATCCTCAGCTTCTTTAGGATTAATACATAACCAGGAGTAATGAGGGATACCATATTTGGCTGCACGCTTCGGCTCGTGGCGAGTCAGCTGACAAAAATAATCATAAAATCCGTCCGCCGATTTGCGGTCGAATCCAGCCCAAAATGCTGGCTCACAAATAGCAGCGCAGCCCGCTAAAGCCATAGACTCATAGTCGTCGGTAGTGCGACTGACCATGTGTCCATGTGGTTCGATATAGCGCATAAAAACTATTTTATGCCCGACCAAACGCCTGAGGCGGCCTTCGTTTCAGCCTTGTCGGCTGGGTTGATCGTCGGGTCACTCCAGTGATGCAAAATGGTGGCAACTCGTTCCGTGCCATCTTTAAGTAAAAGTGGCAGAGCTGATTGCAGCCCCTTAATTCGATAATCAGGAGCACCCGTAGCGCGTTCAACACGGTCCAAAAATGCGGCTAATTCCAAAAGCTTAGATCGTGCCTCCATGAAATGCATATCGGCAACCTGCTCCTTTGTTCTAACTGAATCAATCGTACTCAATGCATGTAGGGCCATTGATGTAAGATTGCTCAAGACAACCTTACGGTCAAGCCACCCCACTTGTTACAAATGGATTATTTAGAGTCTTTATCAAGTTCCTCGGCTGTCCAAGGCGTCTTGCGATCCGCATATTTAGCTTTAATGGCTTTTACCTCATCTTCGGTTAAAGCGGAAGCAGTGTTGCCAAACGAATTACGAACATAGGTTACCACATCAGCAATCTCCGCATCGGAAACTCCAGCCACCGCAGGCATCATACCATTGTAAACTTTACCTTTGACGGTGATTGGCCCAGCAAGCCCATGCAAAATATTACGAACAACGACTGATGGATTTTTTGCGACCCATTCCGATCCAGCCAGAGGAGGAAATACTGGATCGATTCCTTGAGCATTGGCTTGGTGGCAAGCAATACATGTCCGATTATAAACCGACTCACCTCGCTTCATGACCTCGGGGTCGGGCGCACCCATCAGAGAATTGGCTACTA
>RFOO01000334.1 GCA_009926645.1 bacterium
CCTAAGCCTACTTTTGTGAAAGCCTCATCGTACTTCTTGAATAAATCTTTTCCGTTCGATGTAGGCAGACTGGCTTCAGAAGTTTTTTGGTAGGCTTCAATCGAAGGTTTGATATCTTTCAACTGACTCTTCTCCATTCCGACAATCTTTCCATTAACGACCGTAATCTTAGTTCCCCCATACATAAAAATATCAGCATCAGGGAACTGCTTCGTGATTTCACCACGAACACGGTCTAAATAAGACTGCAAGGACTTGGATGAATCCATATAAACGGCGATGCGGTTAGCAAAAATTCTCGCACCCATCACTTTAAGTCCGACGAAGTTCTTACCCCCACCGACGCCCGCACCAATACCCGATCCAATTCCTCCACCCGAACCACCTCCAAAACCCTTGGAGGCCCCGCCACTGGTTAGTGCATTAAGCATCGAAGAGGATGTTGACACGGGCATGTCAGGAAGAGCGATCGTAGCGGTGGTACTCTTGGAAGTTATCCGTGCAGCATTTTTGGCTAAAGCCTTTGCGTTCTTAGGCTTAATTTTGTGCTCATAGTTCTTGGCTTTATCGCCATTGGATCCGCCGCCAGCCCCGGTCGCGAAAGTTGTCGGATCTTTTTTAGTCTTCGTCGATTCGGTCATCGTAGAAACGACCCAAAATAATGCCAAAATAACCAAAACACCGTGAATCGCTAAGGAAATAGTAAAACCTTCGCCACCGATGCGCTTCCAAAAGGGAAGCTTTCGACGCTGTAGTGGCTCATTGGGATCCACCACGGCATCAGCAGGGACAATAATCTCTTCGGGCCGAGATTCGTCGCCAGGAGGCGGATTTTGAGACGAATTTTCACTCATGTATAAAAAAAGTTTACCGATTATTTACTTTGAACTCCTTCATTCAAACTTATTCAAGCAACGGTATCGGTGCTTCACTAATGTGAGCACAAAACTCTTGTTTTTAAAGAGGATAAAAAAAGGGCTTGCGGAGGCACTTTTAGCCCTTTTGCTCTCCCCTTCCCACTGATTGCAGGGTGGAGCAGCCCGGTTAGCTCGTCAGGCTCATAACCTGAAGGTCGTAGGTTCAAATCCTACCCCTGCACCCAATTT
>RFOO01000335.1 GCA_009926645.1 bacterium
AGGATTTTTGCCCGACTTTTTATAGTCCAAAACTAGTCGCCAAATAATTTCGAGTTCATCAATTGTCTTCTGAGCATCTTCTCGGCCTTTGACCAGTGCTCCGCGCTCGGAGGCAAGGGTATTGGTGTCTTTAGCAATCGAGAGAAGTTTTTGGCTTTTAATTAAATCGTTTCTTTTGTCATAAAGTTTACGCAAACGATCCTCAATCACCTCGATATCCATCCGATACTTTTCAATGAGGGGATTCGTAACCGTTAATCGTTCATCTTCGCTATTTTTCTGGATTGCCTTGCAAAACATCGTGGCAATCTGCCGAGCCATCTCACGATTAGGGTGAGTAAACTCAACCAGAACGATGAGAGAAGAACGCTGAGGCGAAATCGAGCGCTGGCGGGCAAAAACCTCCTGCTCGGACAATGGACCCGTGAAAATATTGCCACCTTGGTAAGGAGTAAGGACTTCTTTCTTTTCTGCCGTAGTTAATTGTCGTGAAACAGATTCAATAATCACCCCACTGCGCATCGTTTCAATCGCGGTGCCAAAGTCATCTCCCGAGCCAATATTGAAATTACTTTCAACCCCTGTAGCGGTGGCTGAAATATTGGGTGCTGTTCGAAAGACTCGCAAGCGGCCCGTTGCTTTGTATTCGGGCATCGTGTTGTAAGTGGTAATCAGAGATAGGGTAACAAAGACCAAAACCGAAAGAACCAACCACCAGATGCGCTCGCGCACCATCGTGATGTATGTGGCAATCGAGACACCAGTATCTTTCGATGTCTGGTTATAATTTCCATAACCACCCTGACGATACCCCTGGCCATAATTGCCCTGCCCAGGTAAAAAGCCATAACCACCTCCATAGCCTCCACCATAACCCCCATAGCCATAACCCGAGCCATAAGCACCGTAGCCCGAACGAGGCTTCGGGGTGGGAGGTGTAGTATTCTTGGACTCGGGTTTTGGATCGCTCATTTTAAATTAAAAACGACTGTCCTCGACATAGATGGAGTCTTCGTCTTCGAGAACGAAGTCGGGCTGATCGCCTGAATCGATTTTACGCAAATCTTTGACAATGACAGTCATTTTCCCGTCGACCATTCGCTTA
>RFOO01000336.1 GCA_009926645.1 bacterium
GTCGTGCCACGTTCGCCCGAATTTTTTGTTCTGAAAATGGTAGCGGTGTCTGACTTTGAGCCAGAGTCTGAAGAGTCTCCTGCCCAGCAATTTTTTCTAAAGCTGCTCCCGCTTTTCGCTTTTCGCGATCCACCGAACTGGTCTTCAGAATACTTAAAATTTCTTTTTCAGCCTCCACGTCACCGCCCAGTTTGGGTATAGCCGCCATCGCATAGCGTCGCACCTTTTCTGAAGGATCCTGCAAAAGGCTTTTCATCCAAGCCTTCACTGCGACCTTTTGGGAGGCAGTTCCCGAACTGGCAAAAACAACCCCAACTGCCCGAATGAGTCCAGCGAGCCGGGGTCGGTCGGTTGCTGAAGCTTGATTAAATTTAGGGACCTCAATGGTCCAGAGGTGCTCTGCGGACAGAGTGCGCATCTGACGATATAAGTCATTGTCCGCTTTCATATCAGTTAATGTGTCGGCCTGCCTTTGGGCATTGTCAAGGGTGACGGAAAGAACAGGAAACGAAACTTTTCGCCGAATCCTCAGCAAACTGCAATAAATGGGACAAATCTTGGGCTTATTTTTTACCACTCCTCTGGCCTATTTAGTCGAAGAGTAACCTTCTGCCACAGCCATCACCCCAAGGGGGGTCAGAAAGGCTGAAACTGACCCAATAAGTTGCGTTTGACTGAGGGGGATTATTGTTCACTAGATTCAACACCCTGCGGGATTCCCTCATGCACCCAAACGACTCCTTTAGCACCTTTTTGTCCCTACCTCACTTTTTGACCATACCAGAAATGAATAATCCCGGACTTCCCGAGAAACAGGGTCTCTACGACCCACAGTTTGAGCACGATGCCTGCGGCGTTGGCTTTGTCTGTCAGATGAAGGGCAAACGCTCTCACGATATTATTCAACAGGCGTTGACCATTCTGGTTAACCTCGATCACCGCGGAGCTTGTGGTTGTGAAGCGAACACGGGTGATGGTGCTGGAATCCTTCTTCAACTTCCTCATCAGTTCCTTGCCAAGGTAGCTAAACAAGCGGGCATCGCCTCTCTCCCTAAGCCTGGTCAATACGGCGTAGGCATGCTCTACGTTTCACC
>RFOO01000337.1 GCA_009926645.1 bacterium
ATGTCACGTTTTCCGAGACCCCGCCACTTGCATCAATCCTGAGCGCGAAAAAGATCCCGTCGTACGGTGGCGACACGTTGTGGGCGGACCTCATCAACGCATACGAGACACTGCCCGCCCCGTTGCGCAACATGCTCGACGATCTGTACGCCGTCCACGATTCGAGCGGAACATTCAGCCGCTTCCGCGATGAGGACAAAACGGGCGAAAACCGCCAGAAGCTCTCTCTGTATTGCAATGTTGGAATCGATGCTGTGATTGAGTGTCGAGATGTCAGTAGCTCCATCTACGAACTCCCGCTCATGTTGGCCGAGCAAAAGATTGATGAAATCGTCGTTAAACGCCTTGGCCTTCAATGCAAACCGATTGATATCGCACCGTGGCGTGAAATCGTCCGACGCTTAAAAGAGCCTAAATACCGAGTTAAAATCGGGGTCGTTGGTAAATACATCGAATTACAAGATGCTTACAAATCTGTTTACGAATCGATTACTCATGGTGGCATTGCAAACGAAGCTGCAGTTGAAATTGTGCGAATCGATGCGGAAGATTTAGAAGCCAAAGGCACTGCTTCACTCGAAGGGCTCGATGGCATCCTCGTTCCTGGCGGATTTGGTAATCGGGGAATTGAAGGCAAAATTCTCGCCGTCCAATTCGCTCGCGAGAAAAAAATTCCTTTCTACGGTTTGTGCTTAGGAATGCAGGTAACCGTTATTGAGTTCGCTCGTCATGTTTTAGGATTAAAACAAGCTCACTCGACAGAGTTTGCGCCACAAACCAGCGACCCAGTGATTCATTTAATGGAGTCACAAAAAGGTGTCGTCACAAAAGGCGGAACCATGCGCTTAGGGGTTTACGACTGCCAGTTGACCCCCGGAAGCAAAGCACGCGCAGCCTACGGCCAAGATCAAATTCAAGAACGCCATCGCCATCGCTTCGAGTACAACGACGCCTACCGTCAACGCTTAGAGTCAGCCGGCTTACTCGTTGGCGGAGTGAATCCACAAACTGGATTGGTAGAAATCGTGGAAGTGAAAGACCACCCTTTTATGGTTGGGGTCCAGTATCATCCGGAGTTTAAATCTAAACCCA
>RFOO01000338.1 GCA_009926645.1 bacterium
GAGGGGGAGGGAAGAGGGCACAGGAGATGCAGTGCAAAGGTGCAAATGTGCAAAGGTGGAAAGGTGGGAAGGGAGAATAAGGGGACTAGTGGTCGGGTGGACAGGTGGGAGAGGGAGATGCAAGAGGCAGTGCCACTCAAACTAGATTAATTTAGAGTTAAGGAATTGGGCGGGGCTGAGAATCCACATTCCATAAATGTTTTCACCAAGCAGGCCTTTGAAATCACTTTTATCCAAGGTTAATAAACAACATGCTCGAACACCTAAAGCGGTGATAATGACGGGACGATCTTTGGCTCGAGGATAAATGAGTATTTTTGTTAGGGAAAGACGAACGGGGACGATTTTTAGTCGTGGCTTGATTTGTGTATACCAAACTTGGCTACTGCTTGGCCCAAGTTTCGCTAAATTAAACTCAACTTCTTTTATACAATAATCGGCAGTAATTAAATGCATGCGAGCACGCCGCTGGTTTAAAATTACATAACGAGAGGCTCCTTGGTCAGAGCCAGCAGCAGCTAAAAGCACGCTAGAGTCTAAAAAGACTCTCACTTCTTTTTCTTCTTTTTGTAGGTATTAAAGTCGGCCTCGTCGTTCAAAATCCAGCGATCAATAGATTCTTTGGGGATGTCGCGAATCGGCATAGCCACAGCAGATTGCATAATCACAACTCCATCTTTTTCATCGAGCACAACCATCGGCGAGTTGAGTCGGTTGAGCTTTAGTTTGATACGAAGTTCTGGGGGAAGTGTTAAGGTGCCGCGTTTGCTTACTGGTAGTGTGTAGGTCATGCAGTTATACTGTATTGCAGTAATGCGGTAGCGAGAAGAAAAGTGGGAAGAATAGGTGGACTAGTGGGCGAGTGGACTAGGGGACTGGTGGGAGAGGGAGATGCAAGATGCAGTGCAAAGGTGCAAAAGTGCAAAGGTGGAAAGGTGGGCGCGAGCGAAGCTCGCCAGTGGATTAGTGGTCGGGTGGGCGAGTGGAATGGGAGGGAGAGGGAGAGGCAGGAGGCAGTGTGAAGGTGCAAAGGTGCAAAGGTGGAAAAGTGGGAAGGAAGATGAAATGGT
>RFOO01000339.1 GCA_009926645.1 bacterium
GCAAGGCAGCCCGGGTGGCGAAATGGCAGCCGCAGCGGATTCAAAATCCGCCGCCCTCTAAAGGCGTGAAGGTTCGAGTCCTTTCCCGGGCACTTGCGTGAAAAGTTTTAAAAGTCGGCTTAGCCAAATCGAGAAGAGATTAAATCGCATCGATTTCCATTTTTTACCTGACCATGAGGTTAAGATGGTTCCCTTTGTCTCATTTTATGACACAGTAAACGACGGAGAGTCCTTGCTTTTTTATCCGACTACACCAAAGTTAACACTGTTCCTTAAAAACACATCACGAGCAAAGTCAGGCTTCCAGCCTTCATTGCACCAACCGAGTCTTTAACAAGACCGCGGTGGTTTTCAGAAAAAATCTGAGATGCGGACCGAAAGGTCACAAATAAACCCTAACGGGTAGATCGTGGTGTGTGAAATTTTCACTCAACCCACACACAACATGATCCAAACCCAAGAAAACCTAGTCCATCCGAGCACTCGCCTATCCTTGCGAGTCAAAGGAGACAATCCACTCCACCATCTCTGGAATAACAACGGAACCTGGTGGATTCATTATACAATACACCTGTCCGACTACACGGCAAAACGCGTTCGCCAATCTCTGGCCACCCAAGAAGTCAGCGAAGCTATCCGTCGGCGCGATGAATTGCTGAGCCAGCAAAAGACGAAAGTGTCGATTGCTTAAACTTTTAGATTTGAAGAGGCACTCGATTAGAAACGAGCACCGATGCGCAAGTTCGTGGCCC
Organism: bacterium; assembly: GCA_009926645.1. Taxonomy (GTDB): domain Bacteria; phylum Verrucomicrobiota; class Verrucomicrobiia; order Opitutales; family UBA953; genus UBA953. The sequence goes on from RFOO01000339.1 coordinate 753, forward strand.
AAGCCGGACGGGTTTGGAATACCCCTTGAGTTTCACCATCATGATTAAAAGTATAGCGACTAAAGTTAATGTACTCTCCAGAAAAACGGATAAACCAAGTACCCGTAGGCTCGAGGAATTGTGTAACTCCTAAGCGAGTGACGACATCACCAACGGCAACCGCACGAGTCCCATAGGAAACCTCTTTCAGTTGGAATGTAAGGGTCTCATAAGCGACAACCAAATCAACCGTTGTCGCTTTATCTTCGGTTAAAAAACCACGAATAATAAAACCATTCTGTAGTCCGGTGGCGCGAAATTCCACTTCCGC
>RFOO01000340.1 GCA_009926645.1 bacterium
AATCGGTCGTATACCCTATGGAGTTTTTTTCGCCCTTGGATTATACGCAGCACACAAATCACCGCAATCAAAACACGGTAGCTATTCATCACTATCAACATACCTGGGCAAGTTCAGGACAAAAATTTCGTAGATTAATAAAAAAATTTTCTGCTAAAATCTTTGGGATAAATCTTACGCAAAAGTTAAAACAATATTTTAAGAAATAAATATGTCGGTAAGGCCAAAAATTTTGATTATATCTCACGCAATGCAGATTGGTGGGGTTGAGCGTAGCTTGGTAGGGTTATTAGAGGCCATGGATCCTTCGAAAGTCGAAGTACATCTCTTCCTCTATGCCCATGAAGGGGAATTTATGCCGATGATTCCTTCGTGGGTTAAATTAATTCCGGAATCACGTTCCTATGTCGCTCTTGGATTGCCTCTTCGACAAGCAATTTTTTCTTCTCGTCCTTGGATTGGCCTAGCTCGTCTATGGGCGAAGTTAGTTACGAATTTAGGGCAGAAAATGACTGGCCAATCGGGATTTTTCCTTTCGCGCTCGCATAAGTATGCAGTGCCTTTTCTCCCGAAAATTCCTGGCGAGTATGATTTGGCGATCAGTTTCTTAATGCCTCACGATATTGTCTGGAAAAATGTGACCGCCAAAAAGAAAGCAGGATGGATTCATACTGATTATACGTCGGTAGAAACGGGTGTTAACCTCGCTCTGGAAGCCCCCGCTTGGGCAGCCATGGATAAAATTGTCGCCGTATCAGATGAAGTCGCAAAGTCCTTTATAAAGGTTTTTCCTGCGCAGGCAGCCAAGGTTGAGGTTATTGAAAATCTCCTTTCTCCGTCATTTGTTCAGAGGCAATCACTGATTGGTTATCCGCCAGTCGACGTTATCAAAGACCCTGAGACTCTTGTTTTATGTTCGGCAGGGCGTTATACACATCAAAAGGCTTTCGATCTGGCTGCCTTAGCCTGTCGCAAGTTGCTCGATGCCGGGATGAAAGTCCGCTGGTATATTTTAGGTTACGGCCCAGATGAACCATTGTTACGTAAACTGATTT
>RFOO01000035.1 GCA_009926645.1 bacterium
TCTGCCTTCAAAGCCGAAGCCGACAAAGGTCATATGGCTGAAGTGGTCAAAGAAATGACCAAGCTTTCCGGGCAAAAGCCTGTCGTGACTCGTGCAGCCAAGAGCGTGGCGAACTTCAAGGTTCGTCAAGGTATGCCATTGGGTTGTATGGTTACCCTCCGCGGTCCACGCATGTGGGAGTTTTTACTCCGTTTAACAGCGGTTGCCTTGCCTATGATTCGCGACTTCCGTGGTACTTCGAACCGTCTCGACGGACGTGGCAACTACTCCTTGGGTATTGCTGACCACACTATCTTTCCTGAGACCCAAGCCGACGGCTCTCAGCGTGCTAACATTGGTCTCGACGTCGTGATTGTCACGACTGCCAAGACTGATGATGAAGGTCGGGAACTTTTACGCATGCTTGGCATGCCATTCCGTCGTTCTTCTGCGGCTACGACGGAAGCAAACGCTACCACCGCCAAAGCCTAACCCACCTTATCTACTACTCGTATGGCAAAGCAGTCCGTCATTGAACGATCCAAAAAGCGCGAACGTCTTGTCGCTAAGTATGCCGCAAAGCGTGCAGAACTGAAAAAGATTCTCGCTAACCCTCAGACCACAGAAGAAGAGTTTTATGCAGCTCAGCGCAAGTTGGCCAAGTTGCCTCGCAACTCCTCTCGCGTTCGCTTAAAGAATCGTTGTTCTATCTCTGGCCGTCCTCGTGCGTACATTCGCAAGTTCGGTCTCTCTCGTATCACCTTCCGTGAACTTGCCCTAGGTGGTCAAATTCCCGGTGTCACCAAAGCTTCCTGGTAATCTCCTATAACGATCACTATGTCTTCTTCTAACGATACTATCGGAGATTTTCTCACCTCCATTCGCAATGCCTCCAAGGCGCAAAAGCCTTCGCTGAGTGTACAATGGTCTCGCCTGCGTGAGGGTGTTGCTCGCATTTTGACTGAATCTGGTTACCTCGCTGGTTTCCGTAAAGTTGAGCGCGACGACAAGCCCGTGCTCGAATTAACCCTGAAGTATGTTTCGGGTGTTCCTGCGATTACGAGCATCGAGCGTGTTTCCACTCCTGGTCGACGCGTCTATGCTGGCTATAGCGCCGTTCCTAAAGTCATCGGGGGAATGGGTGTTTCCATTCTCACTACCTCTCGCGGTGTCATGACTGACTCCGAAGCCCGTCGCCAAAAAGTTGGCGGTGAACTCCTCGCCAAAGTTTGGTAATCAACCAAGAAATCTTAAAAAGTCATGTCTCGCATTGGTAAACAACCTGTCACTTTCCCCGCGAACGTAAAAGTTTCCGTGAATGGAAAGACTGTTTCGGTCGAAGGTCCGAAAGGAAAACTCTCCCATAACTTCCCTGCCCAAATCGGAGTCACGGTTGATAAATCAGCCGTACAAGTTGCCGATCTTACTGAGAAGAAAGAAGCGGGTGCACTCTTTGGTACAACCCGTGCCATTATTCGCAACATGGTCGAAGGCGTGGAGAAAGGATACTCCAAGACTCTTCTCATTGAAGGCGTTGGATTCAAGGCTGCCCTCAAGGGTAATGTTCTCGATCTCGCTCTCGGTTATTCTCACCCCATCCGTTATACTATTCCTGCTGGAGTAAAAGTCGAAGTAACGGACGGAACGAAATTAGTTATCAGCGGACCCGACCGTCATATGGTTGGCCAAGTCGCTGCCTCCATCAAACTCTATAAGCCCGTTGAGCCTTACAAAGGCAAAGGTGTTCGCGTTGAAGGCGAATACGTTCGTCGTAAGGAAGGTAAGAAGACGGCCTAACCCGCAAACCGTATCCGATTATGAAAATTGCCAAAAAGAATCTCCTCGCCCAAAAGCGTCGCTGGCGTATCCGCAAAACCGTACGTGGCACCGCCGCCCGTCCGCGTTTAGCTCTCAAGCTTACGCATCTGCATCTCTACGCTCAAGCTATCGACGACGATCGTGGTGCTACTTTAGTAGCCGCAGCGACCACTTCGAAAGAGTTGCGTGGTAAAAAAATCCGTCCTTCCACCGCTGGTGCCGCTGCTTTTGGTACTGCCTTTGGTGAAAAAGCCAAGGCCGCTGGCATCACTACCGTAGTTTTCGACCGTGCAGGTCGCCGCTATCATGGTGCGGTAAAATCCTTTGCTGACGCTGCACGTAAAGCAGGACTCCTCTTCTAAGACTTACATGAGCGAAGAAAAAAATAATGCCGCGGCTCCGTCCGCATCTGCAAACGGTGGTTCTAACCAAGGTGGTGATCGCCGTGGTAATCGCCGTGGCCAAGGTGGCTCCAGCAATAACGGTGGTGCTCGTGCACCTCGTCGCGAAAGCCGCAATGAAGCCCCAGCCTCTGAGTATAACGATAAAGTCGTGCACATTAATCGCTGCTCTAAAGTGGTGAAAGGTGGACGTCGTTTTAACTTTGCTGCTCTGGTCGTTGCCGGTGACGGCAAGGGTCGAGTCGGCGTTGGTTATGGTAAGGCGAAAGAAGTTCCTGATGCGATTCGCAAGGGAACAGATCGCGCCCATCGTGCTTTAACTTTCGTTAATCTCCGCAATAACACGATTCCTCACGAAGTTATCGGCCGTGCCGATGGTGGTGTGGTTATGCTTCGCCCAGCTTCTCCTGGTACAGGATTGATTGCTGGTGGTGGCGTGCGTGCGGTGCTCGAAGTCGTTGGCTTGAAAGATGTCCTTTCCAAGTCCATGGGCTCGAACAATCCTCAAGCGATTGTTAAGGCGACCTTAGATGGTTTGGCTCAACTTCGCACTCTCCAACAAATCAAGTCCTTGCGCACTTAAGTGCTTCTTTTATGAAACTTCACAATCTTCCTGAAATTAAGGGTTCTACCCATCGACACAAAGTTCTTGGTCGTGGTCGTGGCTCTGGTCATGGTAAAACCTCGGGTCGTGGTCACAAGGGTATGAAAGCCCGATCGGGTGGTGGACATCGCCCTGGATTCGAAGGTGGTCAAATGCCTCTCTATCGTCGTTTGCCTCACCGTGGATTCCAAAACGTGAATCGCGTTTCTTATGCGGTGGTTAATCTGCATGACCTCGAAGAGCTCGAGGGTAAATCCTTTGGCCTCGCTGAACTCAAAGCACAGGGTGTTCTGCGTGCTAATGCCTCGCTTCTTAAAGTTTTAGGCAACGGCGAAATCAAGCGTGCCATCACCGTTTCCGCTCACCGTTTCTCCGACTCTGCGAAGAAAAAAATCGAAGCCGCTGGCGGCAAGGTTGTAGAGCTCGGCGCTAACGTCGCTGAATAATCCTTCAAGACCCTCCGCGATGTTCTCGGCCTTCGCCAACTGCTGGAGGATTCCCGAACTCAGAGCTCGCCTGATTGCAACGGTGGCTCTGGTGTTCGTTGCTCGTATTGGAGCGAATATTCCTCTCCCTGGTATCGATCCCAAAGATATCATGGATTATTACCACACCATGGCCGATAAGGCCTCGGGTGGGATGGTGGCGATGTATAATATGTTCACGGGTGGTGCCTTACTTAAAGGTGCGATCTTCTCCTTGGGCATTATGCCTTACATCAGTGCTTCGATTATTATGCAGTTGATGTCGGCCGTGGTTCCTTCGATTGCACGTTTACAACAAGAAGGCGAAGTGGGTCGTCAGAAAGTAGCTCAGTATTCACGCTATCTAACCATCGGTATTGCCGTCGTACAATCGGCTCTGTTGTTGGGCGCTTTTTTAAATCCGGGCAAAGTCGGACAAGCATTGGGGTTGGGAAATTTCACGGGCACGATTGTTGTCCCTGAAATGATGAATCATAAAACGCTCTTTATTTTTATGGGCGTTTTCCTTCTCACTACTGGTTCAGTCGTGATGCTTTGGCTTGGCGAGCAAATCACTCAGCGAGGTATCGGAAATGGAACGTCTATTTTAATTACAGTCGGAATTTTAGCCGATATTCCAGGAGCCCTAACTTCCTTTGTGGATTTAGCTTTCGGCGGAAAAATTGGTGCTGCAACTAGCGCAAGCCACGGCTGGGAGAAGGCCCTAGGTATGCTCATCCTCTTTATCTTAGTTACTGCGGCGATGGTTGCTATCAATCAGGCGGTGCGTCGCATTCCCATTCAGTATGCACAGCGAATGGTGGGGCGAAAGATGTATGGTGCTCAAACCAACTATTTGCCGTTGAAGGTGAATTATGCTGGCGTGATGCCAGTGATTTTTGCGGGGGCGATATTGAGTTTTCCGCCCATGCTTTTAAATCCTCTAAGCACCTTATCTCCGCAATTGGAATTTCTCCGTTCTTGGGCTGATGTGTTTTATGGACGTGGCTGGTTTCACTACACGAGTTACGCGATTCTGATTTTCGGATTCAGTTATTTTTGGATTTCGATTATGTTCCGTCCGGTGCAAATCGCCGACGATTTGAAGAAAAATAACGGTTATATTTTGGGGGTTCGTCCAGGTGAGCATACCGCACAGTTTCTCGATTTTGTCATGACTCGTCTGACAATTGCGGGATCCTTGTTCCTGCTTATCATCGCCTTAATGCCAGACCTTTTCACCTTGCAGTTAAATTTCCCTCAGCGTCTCGCGACTTTCCTCGGCGGTACTGGAGGACTCATCACCGTCGGTGTGATGCTCGACACCATGCGTCAAATCGAGACCTTCCTCTTGCAGCGTAACTACGAGGGTTTCTTGAAAAAAGGACGTATCGGCAGTTTACCTATTCCGCAATCAGGAGCTCGATCCAGCGGAGAAAATTCCGCTCTGGGTTCGATGGAAAAAACCTGCCTCGTGCTCTTCTTGCTCGGTGCTGCGGCCTGGATTGCTAATCATTGGAGCGACTTCGTGAAGTAAGTTTTTGTTGAATGATTAACCTTAAGTCGGAAGAGGAAGTGAGTCGCATGCGAGCTGCTTGTGTAGCTGCCGCACGTGTTTTGCGTGATCTTTCTGCCCTGGTGGTGCCAGGTGTTTCAACCGCCGCACTTGATTCCGCTGCTCGAGGTTTAATGTTACGTCATGGCTGCGAAAGTGCCTGCCATGGTTATGTTGTCGGAGGTCTCACTTACCCAGGTCACATTTGTGTTTCGGTTAACGATGAAGTCGTCCACGGCATCGGTGCGCCCCAACGAATCATCCAGGAAGGCGACTTGGTTTCTCTCGATGTCGTGGTTCGTCGCGATGGTTATATCGGTGATAACGCCTGCACCATCGCGGTCGGCAAAGTGGATCCTGAGGCTAAGGCTCTTTGCACGGCTGCGGAAAAGGCCCTTCATGCTGGTATCGCCGCTGTTCGCCCCGGAAATAGGGTAGGGGATATCTCTGCCGCTGTTCAGGGCATTTTGGCGCCCCTTGGTTACGGTATTGTCCGCGATTTCGTCGGCCATGGTGTGGGCAAGAAAATGCACGAAGAACCCCAAATTCCCAACTTTGGAAAGGCTGGAACTGGCTCTAAGTTATTGCCTGGTATGTGTTTAGCAATTGAGCCGATGGTAAATTTAGGTACCCATAAGATCGTCATGGGAGCAGATGGCTGGACGGCGCGGACTGCGGATGGCAAAGTTTCAGCACATTTTGAACATACCATTTTAGTCACCGAAACAGGGGCTGAAATCCTCACTCTTCCATAAATCTCTTTTTTTGCTTCCAAATCCCTGAAGAACCATCAAGTTCCGACCTCTTTCCCAACTTCCAAACAGCACGGATACCATCATGCCACGACTCCTCGGTGTAGACATTCCTAACAACAAAAAAGTAGAGTACTCACTCCGCTATATCTATGGCATCGGCCCTCGTCGTGCCACGGAAATTTGTGAAGCACTCGGCTTCGATCCGTCGATGCGCGCTTCCAATCTTTCCGAAGAACAGCTTAACAAGATTGTCGAATATATTGTGCGCATGGGTTACAAGTGCGAAGGTGATCTTCGTCGCGACATCGCACAAAATCTCAAGCGCTTGCAAGCGGTGAAGTGTTACCGTGGTTTGCGCCACTTCCGTGGTCTGCCTGTTCGCGGACAACGCACTCGCACCAATGCACGTACTCGTAAGGGTAAGCGTAAGACCGTGGGCGTTGCCTCGGCTCCAGCTAAGTAATTAATTTTTCACGATAACCTAAACATTTACGATGAGCGAAGAAGCCCCTAAGAATCCTAAAGCACGCAAGCCCAAAGCTACTGCAGCCGAAGCTGCACCTTCGGTTGCGCCCGAAGTGACTGCCGCGGTAACCACTCCTGAAGTGAGTGCTGAACGCAAAGAAATCACCGCGAAAGAATTGCTCGGTGAAGAGATGGGTGAAGTCAAAGTCCGTCGTGCGAAGGGTTCGAAGAACATTACCGCAGGCGTTTGCCATATTCTTGCTACTTTCAATAACACCAAAGTAACCATTACCGACTTAAACGGTAACGTTATCTCTTGGGGTTCGGCTGGTCGCCATCAGTTTCGTGGCTCGCGCAAATCAACGGCCTATGCGGCCCAAGTGGTTTGCCAAGAAGCAGCCAAATTAGCCATGGCACACGGACTGAAAGATGTTTCAGTACGCGTTAAAGGTCCAGGAATGGGTCGTGACAGCGCTATCCGTGCTCTGCAGAACTTAGGCCTCAATGTTACCTCCATTGTTGATGCGACGCCTATCCCGCACAATGGATGCCGTCCTTCCAAGCGTCGTCGCGTTTAATTTTTCATTTTCGTCTCACCGTCCGGCGATGGCAACCCGGGCGGGTTCTCTCATCCGCCACCTCTCTTACACACTAAAAAATTATGTCTCGTTACACTGGACCAACGACCAAGCTCAATCGACGCTTCGGTCAAAATATCTTCACTACTTCCAAGGGTGAAGAACGTCGCCCCTATCCCCCAGGTATTCACGGTAAAACGACTCGCCGTAAAGTTTCTGAATACGGCGTCGGCCTAAATGAGAAGCAAAAGCTTCGCATGATGTATGGCATGACCGAGAAGCAGTTCCGTCTCTCTTTTGAACGCGCGAAGCGCATGGGTGGTGTCGCCGGTGATAATTTCTTACGCATTCTCGAGACACGTTTAGATAATGTTATTTTCCGTTTAGGTTTTGCCAATTCTCGTGCGGCTGCCCGCCAGTTAGTTTCTCACGGGCACGTACGCGTTGATGGTCGAAAAGTAAACGTCGCTAGTTTTACCGTTTCTCCTGGTGACGAAATTGAAATTCGTGACCGTACCTCGTCGAAGCAGCTAGCAACCCGCGCCATTGAAGATGGTCAAGGTCGTCCTGCTCCAGCCTGGTTGAGTGTTCAGCCTGATCAGCTCAAGGGTCAAGTAACTCGTGAGCCTGCTAAGGAGGAACTTCCTCAGGACATCAATGTTCAGATCATCGTTGAATTCTATAGCCGCTGATCCAACCGCCACCCCCAACCCAAGACTCATAGCCATGTCCAAGCGCCTCGGAAAATTCGAATTACCCAAGGGCCTCAAAAAAGAGGAATCCTCGGCTTCATCCACCTTTGCTCGCTACACCGCCGAGCCATTCGAGACCGGATTCGGTCATACGATTGGCAACTCGTTGCGCCGCGTTCTTCTCAGTTCCATCGAAGGAGCTGCCATCTCTTCGGTAACGATCGAAGGAGTGCAGCATGAGTTTCAGCCGATTGATGGTGTCGTTGAAGACGTTACCGAAATCGTTTTAAACCTGAAGAAAGTCCGCATTCGCACCGAAGCGAATAAGAGAGAATCATTCAAAGGTACCATTGACGTTAACAAAACGGGTGTGGTTAAAGCCTCGGATATTGTTTTTGAAAGCAAAGGTGGCACGGTTTCTCTAGTGAATCCTGACACCGTCATTTGCACTCTCGATCGCAAGCGTCGCTTCTTTGCCGAAGTTGAAGTAAGTGTTGGTCGTAGTTGGGCTTCAGCGGAAGAAAACAAAAAGGCCGAACAAGCCATTGGTTCGATTCCGGTTGATTCTCTTTTCTCACCTGTGACCCTCGTTAAATACGCTGTGGAAAACACGCGCGTTGGTCAGATGACCGATTACGATAAGTTGGTCCTCGAGATTTCGACGGATGGTCGTATCACGCCCGATGAAGCTTTGAAAGAAGCCTCGGCGATTCTCCGTCACCACTTGGCCGTCTTTGACACAGTCTCGGCCGATGCGGTTGAATTTGAATCGGGTAAATCAGAAGTGAGCGAAGAGCAAAATCGCTTACGCAAACTTCTCAATATGTCAGTGAACGAGATTGAACTCTC
>RFOO01000341.1 GCA_009926645.1 bacterium
GGTCTATCCTCTGCAAGCATCTGGGCAAACAAGCCCCTGCTCTCAGGAAAGCCAATCGCCTTTGCACCCTAATGACTAGGCCTTAGCTCGATATCGGGCTAACACCTCATGATAAACCGATGCTATTTCCTCTTGTTGAGTCACATTCATGCCCAAGTTATTTAAGAGTCCGTCTTTCAATCCATAAATCCAACTATGGACTTTTAACTTTTGTCCACGAGACCAAGCATCTTGAACTATCGTCGTCTGACAAACATTCAACGCCTGCTCGATTACATTTAATTCGCAAAGCGTATCCAACTTTGCGGGGCCCAAAACAGATTCAATAATAAGCGTATGCTTGTCCTGAACATCCCGAATATGCCGTAGCCAATTATCGATAAGTCCGTATTTACGTTGCTCGAGTGCCGCTTGCACTCCGCCGCAACCGTAGTGCCCACAGACAATCACGTGCTCCACCTTCAATACATCAACCGCATACTGGAGCACCGAGAGGCAATTTAAGTCCGTATGAACGACTACATTCGCCACATTGCGATGCACGAAAAGTTCACCTGGAAGAAGACCAACAATTTCATTAGCGGGGACCCGACTATCAGAACACCCAATCCACAAGAAACGCGGGCTTTGTTGCTGGGATAATTTTTGGAAAAAATCAGGGTTTTGCCGATGTAACTCATCCGACCACGCGCGGTTTAACGCAAAAAGTTTTTTCGTTTCGGGCATGAAGTAAGACGTCTAAATCAAGCGGTATTGGCAAGTCCTTTCACCTCGCAAAACCTGCCACAAACCAAAGTGGCACACCCACTTTAGACAATAACGCTTCTAGCAATCGTAAAAGAGCCCCTGACCTTAGTATCTTATTGTCGAGCCCATCGCTGTAAGGTATTTTCCATCACATGAAGAGTTTAATTCTAGCACTGATTTTGGCCACAACAGAAGGTGCATCCCCCGCAGGGAACGCCCCTGCCAGCACTTCTGAATCAGCAGCGAATTCATCAAATAATCCGCCCGCTCCTACAAACAAAGAGACAGAAAATCTTAATCA
>RFOO01000342.1 GCA_009926645.1 bacterium
CTGAAACCATAAATTCTCTAAAAAAGGGCAAATTAATGAGGATAATGAGGATGATAAAGCTCCACCGAGTTAGTGACTCGAAAACCTCCTCGGTGTAGATGCCAAGCCGAAGGAAGATGCGCGATCCGTCCAAGGGGGGCAAAGGGATGAGATTAAAGATGGCCAAGGACACGTTAAGAAAAATGCCCATGTAGAGAAACTGCACCATGGTCGCACTCGGCGTACCACCCGACAAACTTGGATTAATATTAGGATTTAATCCGCCCACTACCCCGATGATGACAAATGCCAAACAGAGTACGATGTTCATCGCTGGGCCAGCCAAAGTAATCAGGATATCATCCAGACGACGGGTCTTGGGATTCATTAACGAAATCTGCACAGGCTTACCCCAACCGATAATCCCAAATCCTGGACTTAAGAATACCATAACCGCAGGAATCAAAATCGTCCCGATCATATCTGCGTGAGCAAGAGGATTGAGTGTTACTCGGCCTTGCGCGCGAGGTAGTGGATCGCCACGTAAATCAGCGACCCAAGCGTGGCCAAATTCATGAAGACCAACAGAAACAATGAGCAAGATAAGCTGCAAAGACCCCCAACGAATATGGTCGATGGTTTCAGGAGAAAGTTCCATGGAAAGAAAACAAAGTGTGGCACTTGTGTCCTGTTTAGCCACCCGAAACAGCGGTTTACTTCTTGAGCCCATCATTCGGATAAATTAGTTTCGCCATGGTTATGTCTCTCTCCGCCCGAATTCAATTGGCACAGAAAAGAGGCCTAACTCTCAAACATGCCAAAGTTTTGGCTAAACTCGATGCCCCTAGAAAAATTCAGGATTTTCTCGCTCGGTTTCCGCAAAATTTTGAACCCCAAGGCGACACGGCACGGTCAGTTCAAGGAGCGATGGATGCCCAATGTGCCCACTGCATCGAAGGTGCAATGGTTGCAGCCTTTGCCCTCTGGCTTAACGGACACCCTCCGCTGTTGATTGATTTATGCGCCCATCGCGACATGGATCACGTCATTGCACCGTTTCAAGTCAAC
>RFOO01000343.1 GCA_009926645.1 bacterium
GCTCCCGCTGCGAAGAAATAATTTTTAAGCCAGGTTTTCCTGGTTACTGTTCTTTAAAGTCAAAATGCCATTCACGGTTTTCGCTGCCCTAGGTAACTATGGGCGACAATACATCACCACACGACATAACGTCGGTTGGTTTATTATCGATATCATGGCAGATAAATATAAGGTCAAATGGACCGAGGAAAGTCGTTTCCCTGTCTCATTAGCGCAAGCGACTCTGGGCAACCATTCCTTTTATTTAATCAAGCCACAAACGTTGATGAATGAATCAGGAGGACCGATAGCGAAGTTTCTTCGTTATCACAAAATCCCCCTCAGTGAATTAGTCGTTATCCATGATGACATCGCTTTTGCCCCTGGCCAAATGCGATTAACCTTCGGAGGTTCCGAAGGCGGTCACAATGGAGTCGGCAGTTGTATTGAGCACTTGGGCTCTGAATTTGTTCGGGCACGCATTGGAATCGGGCCTAAAACAAACCCCAAACAAGATCTTGCTGATCACGTCCTCGGTAAATTGCCCGAGGCCGACCTCTATAAAATCTACGATGGCAGCCATGACTTTCTCAAAGGAATCGAACTTTTAATCACCCAAGGCCTTCCCGCCGCCCAAAACTTTATTCATCACAAAAAATTACCATCATGACCTCCGCCACCACCCGTCGTCGCCCCTATCGCGTCAGTTTGATTCTCGACCTGCGCGGATCTGCCGAGTCTCCTGAAGTCGCAATCGAGCGACTCAAAGAGATTTTACAGTCGATTGACTGTAAAGTTACCGAAGTGGAAAATCTTGGTCAGCGCGAATTCAGCCGTGCCGTGGACCGCAACTTCCTCAACGGACTCTACGTGCAATTCCATTTTGAAGGCCCCGTTAATGCTCCTGCTGCCTTCGCCGAAAAACTCCGCCTCGATCGCACCGTTGACCGTATCATGGTGCAAGTTTCGAAGCGCTAATTCCCGATTTTCTTCCCCATGGCTTCGTCATTCAATCGCGTGATTCTCGCTGGCAATATGACCCGCGACCCCGAAGCGCGTGCC
>RFOO01000344.1 GCA_009926645.1 bacterium
GGTGCCGTAAAAGTTGAACATGAACTAAAGACCACCTTACCTGGTAATGCTGAGACGGCACAAGAGACGGAAATGCCTGACGAAGTGACCATCGGTGTTTCCGAAAGTGGTCAGGTGACCATCAATGAAGACCCTGTCGGCTCTCCTCAGGACAAAGAACTCACTGGACTATATAATGAGATGAAAAAAATCGCCGAGGCAGCCCGACAGTCCAAAACAAAGCTTTTAGTTACCGTTCAAGCCGAAGAGACTGCCCGCTATGAACGGGTGGTTAATGTCCTCGATATGCTAGCTCTCGCCGAGGTTTCTAATGTCACCTTCGCCGTAGCTGACGTCGAGTAAGTGATTTTTAGTTAAATTCACTAGACCCTCTACCACCTTCGCTTCGAAGAAGCGGAACCTATGGATTTTTGAATCACTGCTTAAATCCAGTTTCAGATTCTAAGACTTGGCGGATGGATTCGTAGTCGTTACCAACACGCAAGGGCTCTGGACGAGGTAACGCATAAGGGAACGTGGATGCATGACGATCCCCAAAGGCTTGTTCCAAAACTTCGGGAAACTTGGCAGGATGAGCGGTTCCAAAGACAACCACCTGAGTATTCTGATTATCCTTCAGATAATCCTCCGCTGCTTTCCAACCTACTGCCGTATGTGGACAAACCACATAGCGCCCTTGGTCACGAACTCGACGCATAACATCAAGCGTCTCCGCATCCGTTACCGTCACGGCTTGGACTGATGGACCTCCCTGATGCCAGGCCAACAAACGAGGTAAGTTATTAGGATCCCCAATATCCATCGCGTTAGAGGCAGTAGGCGTCGCGCGACGAGGCTGATACTTCCCTGTCGCAAATAAATCAGGCAACGGAGAGTTAATATTTGTCGCTGCAATAAGTGATTCAACTGGCAAACCCATACGACGGGCCAACTGAACCGCACCCACATTTCCGAGATTACCCGACGGAACAATAATCGCTAAACGCTGATTCTTGGGCAAGAGACGACGGACGTGAAAAGCGAAAGG
>RFOO01000345.1 GCA_009926645.1 bacterium
TATGAGCCAGGTTCAGTTTTTAAAATTGTTTCGATTTCAGGTGCATTGGAAGAGCGTCTCATTACTCCCGAATCGATTTACGACTGCAGCCTCTCTTCGGTGCCTTATCGTGGCCGAATGGTTTCTATGCCAGCGGACTCTCATCCTATCGGCGTCGTGAATGTACGAGATATTGTTCGAGAGTCGTCTAATCGAGGTACGGTTCAGATTGGAATGTTGTATGCTGAAAAAATGGGAGAAGAACGTTTCGATCAACTCATTCGCTCTTTTGGTTTTGGTGAAAGTTCAAAGATTATCACGGGTTCAGAAGTTCCTGGATTGTTAATTAAACCAGCCAAATGGGATGGTATCACGATATCCCGTATTCCCATGGGGCACTCGGTTAGTGTGACAGCCATGCAAATGCATTATGCCATGTCCGTGATTGCCGCGGATGGGCTTTTGATGCAACCGCAGTTAGTTTTACGGGTGGAGGATTCAAAAACCAAAGAGGTCATTTTAAATTATCCGCCACGTGCTCGTGGTCGTGCCGTGAAAAGTTCAACAGCCGCGAGTGTGGCCCAGTTATTAAGAGCGGTTTGCAGTAAAACCGGTACAGCTCCCATTGCGGATATACCAGGTTACGAAGTGGCTGGTAAAACAGGCACCACGCAAAAAATTATCAACGGTAAATATTCGAACACCCATCACGTCGCTTCCTTTTCGGGATTCTTTCCTTATCAAAATCCACGCCTTGCGATTACGGTGATTTTGGATGATCCGCAAACGGGTGGTGGCGTTGCCTATGGAGGCAAGATGGCTGCTCCCATTTTCCGTGAGGTCGCAGAAAAATGTATTCAATGGTTAGAGATTGCTCCGGTTAATTCAGCTACGCGCCTCGTGGCCAAAACTGAGCCATGATTCCCCAACTCCTAACCTCGTTTCCTCGAATGTCTTCACCTACCCTCCATTCCTTACTTCAGAATATACCTGTGCTTGGTCGTTCGGGAGATTGGCAGGTTCGCATTACGGGATTAGTCACA
>RFOO01000346.1 GCA_009926645.1 bacterium
GCGGAACAAGAAGCAGCCAGAGTCGCGGGGTTTATTCCCGTCTCACTCGGACCCACCGTCCTTCGTGCGGAAAATGCCGCACTCGCCTGCGTTGCGATTACTCAAGCGCTAGCGCGCTAGTAGAGCGGGACAAGTGGGCAAGGCTTTAGAGCGCGGGAATTGGGATGCACGCACCCCTTTGACCCTAAGCTCGTCTCTTCGCCACCACTCGCTTCATGCGATTGAGAATTTCTTGCAGACGAGAACGTGGGCAACCGAAATTAATACGCACAAAACCGGGTCCACCAAAATCATTTCCGTTACTCAGTCCCACGCCACCCTTCTCGAATTCAGCATGGGGATCCTCAAAGCCTAAAGCCCGCACATCCAGCCAAGCCAAGAAACTGGACTGAGGGCGTTGGTGCAAAATCACTCCCGGCATTTCTTTTAATTCTTTTTCGATGAGATCGAGATTCCCTCGCAAGTAATCAATACAGGCCAAACGCCATTCTTCACCGTCATCAAAAGCGGCCTGCGTCGCTGCCAAACCAAACATATTTTGATCCAAGGACAGGCCTTGTAAAATACGGCGAAAACGCGTGCGCAACCCAGCGTCGGAAATAATGGCAAATCCACAAGTCAGCCCAGCAATATTATAGGTCTTACTCGCCGCCATCAACGTCACCGTCCGCGACGCAGTGTCTTCATTTAACGAAGCAAAAACCGTGTGTCTCGCCTGTGGGTCCAAAATTAAATCACAATGAATCTCATCGGAACACACGGTGAGATCATATTTCTTCGCGAGCGTGGCCAAGCGCTCTAATTCATCCCGATTAAAAACACGGGCTAAAGGATTGTAAGGATTGCAGAGTAGCAAAACTCGGGATGCGGATTGAGCGCAGGCTTCTTCCAACTTAGCCCAATCAAAAGTCCAGTAGCCATTCACCAAAACCATTTCGCATTTAATCGCATTACGCTCGGACAGAGTTGGCGCGGTCAAAAAAGGCGGATAAGCTGGCGAAGTCGTCACCACCGTCTCTCC
>RFOO01000347.1 GCA_009926645.1 bacterium
CTTCTTTAATTTGATTGTAGGAAAAATCAGCAACAATGATTTCCCCTTGGGTTTCTGGCCATGCATTCGTGCCTTGTAGCTTAAATTCTAAACAGCGAGCTGCATATTTTTGATAAACGAGATTAGCGGCTTCCCCTTTCAACTGCCAAGTGTGCAACTGGCCTGCTGGGTCGAGTTGGACATTGACTTGAAAGTTGAGTTCACGGGCTTGGAGCAGAGTGGGTAGACTGGGTTGTTGTTGGTTACCTAATACCAATCGACAGGTAAGTTGTGAGCTTCCTTGATTCTCGCTCGAGGCTTGCAAATGCAAAGAGGCGCCTCCCGCCCGATCAGCAATAAGCGTGGATTGTTCCAAACCGCTCAGCACTTGAGTGATTTGAGTCGCGAGAGAGTCCAGTGACGCTTGTGGTCTTGGTGATGGCGTGAGAACGCCAATGGGCACTTTGCCTTCGGCGGAAACGATGAGATCGCCTGCACGGAGGAAAAGCCCCGAACTGGTGAGCCAAACGCCTTCTTTTCTGATTTCACCTCTTATGTCTTCGATGATTAAACGGCGTTGGCCGGTTTGGGAGACAACGGCAGGACACCAGACTTTTCCACCTCGTAAGTAAAATCGGTTGGGCAGAATTTTTCCTCGTCCAAGGTGCCAGAAGTTAAGATTCACCTCGGCTCTTTCGATGGTGAGAATTTCGCCAGTAATAGGCTCAATCTCAAGGGTTAAATCATCAGCAGCTAGGCTTAAATCAGGCAGAATCCAAAAGTTGCGAGCCTGTAGGACAATCCCTTCCTTTTGTAATTTCTGACTGAGTAAAGAGACGACGCTTTCGGGGATTCGCCAACCTCCATCTCGGGCACTTACCCAGAGTAAAAAAATTTGTACAAATAGAAGTACCCCTAGACCGACTAACCCGAGTCGATGAAGCCATGAACGAAGAGGGGGATGCTCAGAAGAAGAGCTCATCGACTGGGCGTTTCTAAAAGAGGAAGTAGGATTTCAGCTAAAGATG
>RFOO01000036.1 GCA_009926645.1 bacterium
GACCAACTGAGCGATAACATCGGGCTCATTGAGCGCTTGGTGAGAGAGTTGATCGGAATCAATAACGACAAACCCTTGCTCTTTTAACAAAGTAGCCACGGCGGATTTTCCGCACCCAATGCCTCCGGTTAAACCAATAACCATGAAGCAAAGTGTGCTGGAAAAACCTTACAGGGCAAACCTCAAGCAGGACTGGGGGCTGATTGTGTACCCGACTCAGG
Source organism: bacterium (assembly GCA_009926645.1). GTDB lineage: Bacteria > Verrucomicrobiota > Verrucomicrobiia > Opitutales > UBA953 > UBA953. The sequence goes on from RFOO01000036.1 coordinate 222, forward strand.
AGAGGCTGCATCAGGCTCGCGATTCAAGGTAGGAACTGGGGTTCCTACCACAGGAGTCTGAATCTCCCCCGACTTGAGAATCTCCATCACATGAACGCCATCGAGCGTTTCATGCTCTAAGAGTGCTTCGGCGATTTTGCGATGTGCCTCAGCATGGTCAGCAATGATTTTCTCCGCTCGAGCATACTGCTCTGAGACAATCTTAGATACAGCTTCATCAATCCGACGAGCCGTTTCATCACTGTGCGTCTGGTTTCGAGAAATCTCACGCCCAAGGAAAATGGTGTCAGAATTTTCGTTATAGGCGATAGGACCCAAATCACTCATGCCCCATTCGCAGACCATTTGGCGTGCCATGCGAGTTGCCTGTTTGATATCGGAAGATGCGCCATTCGATACATCACCCGTCACCACTTTTTCGCCGATGCGACCAGCCATCGCCGTACAAATATAACCAAGTAAACGAGCCTTAGTGTAGCCCAAAATATCTTTCTTAGGCATAAACATCGCCATACCCAAAGCACGACCGCGAGGTAATATGGTCACTTTGTGAACAGGCATCGTGCCATCGTCGACGACGGCTTGCACCAAGGCATGGCCAGCTTCGTGGTAAGCGGTGTTTCGGCGATCCTCCTCATCCATCGCTCGACGACGTTCCCGGCCATAAGCAATCTTGTCGCGCGCTTCTTCAATGTCGGACATTTCGACTTTATCGCGATTACGACGACCTGCGTGCAACGCACCTTCGTTGAGCAAATTAGCTAAATCAGCACCAGACATGCCCGTAGTGATTCGTGCAATACGTTGAAGATCAACGGAAGCACCCAATTGAAAACGTTTCGCATGAACTGCGAGAACCGCTTCGCGTCCTTTTAAATCAGGTAAGTCGATAAAGACTTGTCGGTCGAATCGACCGGGACGCAATAAAGCTTGGTCCAAAACATCTGCACGATTGGTAGCCGCGATAACAATGACGCCAGTTTGACCATCAAAACCATCCATCTCTACTAACAGAGAGTTAAGTGTTTGCTCGCGTTCATCATTGCCTCCCCCGAGACCAGCACCGCGCTGACGACCGACAGCATCGATTTCATCAATAAAAATAATGCAAGGTGCCATCTTGCGTGCTTGCTCAAAAGTATCACGTACCCGAGCGGCTCCGACACCCACAAACATTTCAACGAAATCCGATCCGCTAATGCTCAAGAAAGGAACTTTAGCCTCACCGGCGACGGCGCGGGCAAGTAAAGTTTTACCCGTTCCAGGAGGACCAACCATTAAAATACCCTTGGGAATTGTTGCGCCCATTTTGGTGAAACGCTTCGGGTTACGAAGAAAATCAACAATCTCCTTCACCTCTTCTTTAGCTTCATCACAACCAGCCACATCTTTGAAAGTTGTCGCTTCCGTTTCCGAAGTATTCAGTCGAGCACGAGACTTGCCAAATTGCATCGCCCCACGATTCGCATTACGGAGAAAACGATACATTAAATAAATCACCAATCCAGAAATCAGCAAAGTAGGTAGGACATTATAAAGGAACATCGTCATGCCTGTTTGTGCAGGGACTTCCTTGAAAGCATCACGGGCCACCGAGTTGCGAAGGGATTCGAATTCTTTTTCGGTAACACGGCCAGCCGCAGCGAATTTTGATTTTTCATCGGCGGTTGCACCTTTGACCTCCAATTCACCCGTAATTTGATACCAATTATCGGAACCAGCCGTGGGATCGGGTTTTACTGTGAGATTCTTAATCTTCTTCTCTTGGGCCAACGAGAGAACCTGGCTGACGCCTAACTGTTGCACGGAATTACCTGCAGGGGCGCTGTAATTAACCAGCAAGGCAACCAAAGCAATGAGAACCAACCAAACGACTAAAGGCTTAAGGTTGATTCGATTACCGTTATTATCTTCGTTGTTATCTTGGCTCATTAGGTGACAATTGAACCTAAGCAGGGGGCACGCCAAGTCAACCGGAGAGCCCCTTTCGTGGGCCCATTTAATCGGAATAATTCATTGGGGGGGATAAACGGAATCCAAACGATTTCCCCATTCAAAATGACGACTGGGAGGTTTTCTCTAAGCTCCGAGGGAACTTTTCGGTTGATTAGCATGTCCGAGACTTTGGCAGAACTACTTAAACCAAGAGGTTGATATCGATCACCCTCCATTCTTCCTCGCCAATAAATTTTCCCGACCGCATCGGAACTGAGGTAAACTTCATAGAGCGGCGGAATGTCTCCCCGAGACAACTTTTCCCACTGTGCCTCATCGACATCCACAGGCTCAGCGAGAAGCCCCACTTCGTCATCCACCTTACCCAAAGTCAACTCACGCATCTTTGAGCCCAAGGGAATTAAGGCAGCAGCCACCAAGGAAAGCAGACCGTTTTTTAATTTAACTAAACGTCCAAGAATAGAGACCTGTGTATCTAGACCAGAGATAATCGCGTGAATCATGGTGTCGACGGAGTAGCCACTCGCTGCACCCAATCCATGATGTTGTAAAAACTGCCCAAATACTAAATGAGCTAAAATCGGTGGCCGATTCTTTAGAGCACCTACCTCCGCCACTCCATTGGATTTTAGCTCACAGCCCAAATCTTTAGCCCAGAGCAAAAGTGCTTGCTCTGCTTGATCGATAATTTCCGCCGAACGTGCAAAACCCCTCTGATAATGAGAGCCCAAAGCGTACTCTGCACCTTCGCTCAACCAAGCACGCACGCGATTACGTTGCGTAATCGGCTGAGCATTCGTGGCATCTTCTCGCCAACTCACCCCACAGGTTTTCAAAGTATGAAGAATAAACTCCTTATTTAGTCCCGCTGCCAATAAAGGACGGTAGCGCGAATGGCCGTCGCGAAATTTTTGCCAAGTTCTTGGTGCTGCTAAACCCGTTAAGCCCGATCCTCTGGCTAAGCGCATGAGCAATGTCTCAACTAAATCATCGTAATGATGAGCGGTGCAAAGAAAATTGATTCCAGAATTTTTCCTCTGTTCAGCAAAAAAATGATTCCGGGCCTGTCGCAATTCTTGCTCTGAAGCCGGCCCAACCTCTACCCGCTCTCCTACCACACAAGGAATTTGCAAACTTTGACACATGGCTTGAACAAAATCAGCATCCTGCTGAGCCAACTGTCCTCGAACGCGGTGATTAAAATGCCAGACTCGTAAAAAAGGACGGTACTCTGGATTAGCCCAGAGTGCACAGAGTAAATAAACCGAGTCCGCACCTCCAGAAACAGCAAGAGCAATGACTTGCTTTTGCATCGATTCAGGCAAAACCAAAGCTGGCACCTGCGCCGCAGCACGTCGGAACGAGGCTGAATCCAGTGACGAGGAACTCACAAAAACGAATGTAAGTTACACGCCCGAATCTGCCACCCTAAAGGCATTTTAAAATTGTAATGTCTCTTTACCATACCAGCGGCGCAAAACCTCTGGAACCCGCACCGAACCATCGGCTTGCAGATTATTCTCTAAAATAGCCGCTAGAACACGGGGAAGGCCTAGGCCTGAGCCGTTTAAGGTGTGCACGTATTCTACCTTGCCATCTTTGGGACGAAAACGAATGCCAGCTCGACGGGCCTGGAAGTCGGTAAAATTCGAACAACTCGAAACTTCTAGCCAGCGTTTCTGACCGCCTGCCCAAACCTCTAAGTCATACTGTTTGCTATGCGAAAACCCGATATCGCCAGCGCAAATAAGCAAAACACGATAAGGTAGATTTAATTTTTGTAATAAACGCTCAGCATCACCGCGTAACAATTCGAGTTCTGCAAAAGATTTTTCGGGATGAACCCATTTAACTAGTTCAACTTTATCGAATTGGTGAAGGCGATTGAGCCCACGCACATGCGCACCCCAACTGCCCGCTTCACGACGGAAGCAAGGCGTATAACCCACGCGTTTAACAGGCAAACTGCCTTCCTCTAAAATTTCATCGCGGAAAAAATTTGTGACAGGAACTTCCGCAGTGGGAATCAGGTAAAAATCATCGGTTTGCGCGTGATACATTTGCCCCTCTTTGTCTGGAAGTTGCCCTGTCGCTGTGGCACTTGCCGCATTAACCAACAGAGGCGCATGCACCTCCGTGTAACCCGCCGAACCCGCCTCTTCTAAAAAGAATTGAATGAGAGCACGGACGAGTCGCGCCATATCACCAACATAAAAAGGAAAGCCCGCACCCGTTACTTTAACACCACGTTCAAAATCAATCGCCTTATTAAACCAAGGGATATCCCAATGCGGTTTCGTTGCAGAAGACACTAACTTGGCCTGATCACCCCAAGTTGAAATAACTTTGTTATCGGCTTCCGTGCGACCCTCTGGAACTGAATCATGCGGAATATTGGGGACGCTCAGAACAATCTGCTTCCAGACTTCTTCAGCCTCGCTCACCTTTTTTTCTAACTCTTTAACCCGAGCTGAGGCGGTTTTCATTTCAGCCACTTTTGCTTGGAACTCTGGCGAACCTTTCGGCAAGGCAGCCATTTCTTTATTAGCAGCATTTTGCGTAGAGCGTGCTGACTCAAACTCTGCCACTGCCTGTCGGCGAACTTCGTCTGCTGCGATTACCGCATCGAGGTCGACTTGAAATTTTTTGCGCGCAATACCTGCACGGACGAGTGCTGTTTGTTCGCGAAGTAATTTAGGATCCAACATAGAGCGACTTTGCCGAATTTACCCATAGGAGGGCAACGGGGAAGTCATCCGTGCGACTAAAAAATCACTCAAAAGGTATGGATTCGGGCTTAGGCGGGGGTTCTGGCTTGGCCATCGGAGCATCCTTGACCTTTTCGTGGGATACTAAATCGGTTCTATCGTAAGTAAAATTAAGTTCAGCCTTCGCCAAAGTAATATCTTTTATGGCTGATAATAAAACATCTCGACTAACTTTTTCGGGTGCTAGGGTGATTTTAGGTAAACTAGACAGAGCATAGATTGTGATAGTGTATTTTTTAACCCCTGGACCCTTGGAATGGGGAGGTGCATAAACTAAATCGGGTCCCACGCAGTTATTTCCATTAACGCCGATACCTTTAACAGCTTTAGGCAATTTCGTGATCGTTGCTGGTATATGATAAAGCACCCAGTACCAACGTGCACTTTCTCCCTCATGAGGGAAATGATGCATGATCAGAGCAAAAGATTTAGTACCTTGAGGCGCGCCCTTCCATTCTAACGGTGGATTAACACCAGCACCATCACCCGTAAATTCGCGAGGTATAGCCGACCCTTCAGTAAAAGCAGAACTCGTTAAAATAAAACGGGTAGAAGCCGCAGGGCTATCCGAAGCCCCAATCACTCTAGGGCAGACAGTGAGCGCAAAACAGAGAATCAATCGGGTCATACCTTAAAAACCCCGAAGATCGCCCAAAGTTGGCAACTTTTCTAGAAAACCTCCGAGGCACTGAAGAAACGGCGAATTTCCGCCGCGGCTGCTTCTGGACTATCGGAAGCATGACAAACATTGCGCATCATTTCGGTGCCAAAATCTCCGCGAATTGTACCTTTAGGTGCTATCTTAGAATTGGTTGGACCCAAAAGTTCACGCACCCGAGCAATAACGTTGTGACCGCTGAGAACGGCGATGATGACTGGACGTGAAGACATGAATGCTTCGATGTCTGGATAAAAAGGCTTATCGGCGACGTGCGCATAATGTTCGCGCAATTGGCCAGGGGTAAGGCGAGTTAACTTACAGGCTTGGATATCAAAACCCGCAGCTTCAAAACGAGAAAGCACGGTGCCATAAAGGCGTCGCTCCATACAGTCAGGCTTAAGAATAATGAGGGTTTGTTCCATAGTGGTTAATTTCTCGTAAAGGTCTCTAAACCTTTGTTTTTCAAAGGCTTTTGACAAGTCAGAAAGGCACTTCGTGCTGGCTTTTAAGCGCGATAAAGCAAGCAAATCGCCTGAACAGCGATGGCTTTGCCCTGCCCCAGCGAATCCATGCCCTCGTTAGTGGTCGCTTTCAAACCGACTTCGGCGGGCGAAATCTTTAAAAGATTAGCCACCGATTTTTTAATCTCATCAACCTGCAGCATAATCTTGGGACGTTCACCGATTAAAACGATATCCACATTACCTATTTGCCATCCTCGCTCTTTGACTTCCTCGATTGCCTTTCGTACGATAATTTTTGAATCAATACCTTTAAGATTCGGGTCGGTATTGGGGAAATAATGGCCGATATCTCTTAATCCAGCGGCACCAAAAATCGCATCCGCCAAAGCATGTAATAACACATCGGCATCGGAATGACCATCAGGGCCAACTTCCGAAGGAATCATGACACCTCCCAAGATACAAGGGCGACCCAATGCCAAAACATGGATATCATAACCAAGCCCGATGCGGAATGGGGGTGGATGGGACATGACCTCGTTTTTAACCCGATTTTTAGGAAAGGAAAGCCCTTGCATTAAACCCTTGAAAGAAAGTCCACAACTAGCAGGATGCACCCTTGTAGGAGATAGGCGCGGTAGCCAAGTGGTAAGGCCGGGCTCTGCAAAAGCCCCATGCGTCGGTTCAATTCCGACCCGCGCCTCCAATTTCAAAAACAAAGAAGGGCGTCCTCAAGACGCCCTTCTTTATCGATGTACCATAAACTATCGCGCTGTTTTACTGAGATTCTGAACTCCGTTGACCTTAGAATTCACACGAAGACGTAAACCGTTCAAACGAATGAATCCGGTCGCATCGTCCTGATTGTAGGCCTTGGTTGGATCAGCCTCCATCGTTGCAATATGAGGGTTATAAAGCGAGTGAGCACTCTTTCTTCCTGCTACGTAAATATTACCCTTATACAATTTTACACGCACGGTACCAGTTACATTGCGTTGCGACTCAGTGATTAAAGCCTGCAAAGCCAAACGCTCGGGGGCGTACCAAAAACCGTTATACACCAAGGTCGCATAGCGAGGAACTAATGAATCGCGCAAATGCATCACTTCGCGATCCATGGTCAGCGACTCAATTTGACGGTGAGCAAAATGATAAATTGAGCCACCAGGAGTTTCATAAACCCCACGACTCTTCATCCCAACGAAACGATTTTCAACCATGTCAACGCGCCCAACCCCATGACGACCTCCAATTTTATTAAGGGTTCGCATAACACCGAGAGGGTTCATTTTCTTTCCGTTCACCGCAATGCAATCGCCCTGACGGAACTCTAATTCAACATACTCGGCTTTGTTGGGGGCATCTTCAGGAGCAACTGAAAGCTTGAACATCTCCTTGTTATTAGGGGCAAAAGCATCCATCCAAGGGTCTTCCAAAATACCTGCTTCATAAGAAATGTGCAGTAAATTACGGTCAGAGGAATAGGGCTTCTTCGCACTCGCTTCGACGGGGATTTTATTCTTCGCACAGTAAGCAATCATCTCAGCTCGACCTGGGAAATCCTTACGGAATTGCTCATTGCGCCAAGGTGCGATGATTTCCAAATCAGGAGCCAAGGCAGCACAAGTTAACTCGAAGCGCACTTGGTCATTACCCTTACCTGTAGCACCGTGAGCAATCGCAGTAGCACCTTCTTTGCGAGCAATCTCCACCATGCGTTTAGCAATGAGCGGACGCGCAATCGAGGTACCTAGATAATACTGCCCTTCATAAATCGCCCCAGCTTGCATCATCGGATAAATAAAATCGCGGGCAAATTCTTCCTGCAAATCGTCGATATACAATTTTGACGCACCCGTTTTGAGCGCTTTGGGCTTCAGCCCTTTCAATTCATCCTCCTGTCCAATGTCG
>RFOO01000037.1 GCA_009926645.1 bacterium
CAACGAAACGGGTTTGTTTTAGAAACCGCCACTCGCGAATGGCGACTCGGTGGCACGATTCAAGTGCTCAATTTCTTAGCCCGACATCATAAAATCCTTTGCGTGGATAATGATGCTTATTTTACGCACAACCTATCCCACTCCTTGCGCAATGTCGATTTTGCGAAAGCGAAATGTGCGGCAGCTGAGGAAACAGGTGGCTATCGTTTCGCCATCGGTATCGATCCAGAAGGTAAAAATCCCAAAATTATTCAAGAAGCCCTCTCCAGCGGCCGGATGTTTTTCTATACCGATCGTGGCCCTCGTTTAATCACGCCAGAATTACTAGAATCCATCCGCAATGCCCAACGACGTATCACAGGCGAGTCCAAGCGCGATGTTGATTTAGATTTGAATTTAAAAATCGGATACGCCGATTTGGCCAGTGCCGATGCCATTGCCGAAGAATTACAAGCCGCTTTCGCCCCACCCGAAACATGGACGAAACGATCGGATGCGATTCGCAATCTTTCCAAATTACAGGCTGCACCTATCCGCGAAGATTTGGAGAAAATGCTACGCATCTACCAAAAACTCGGCGTAGCGTGGCTATGGCACCTTCATCGCAATAGTTTAGCCGGTATTTTGGCCGACGAAATGGGCTTAGGTAAGACGGTTCAGGCCTTAGCCTTCATGGAAGTGGTTAGACGGGAAAAACCCGATGACGGACCCTGCTTAGTCGTCTGCCCTGCCTCTCTGGTTGAAAACTGGCGTCGCGAAGCCAGACGATTCACCCCAGCACTCAAAGTTCTAGCCCACCACGGACAGTTTCGCGAGTCATCTCCCGATTTCCTAAAACGTTACGACCTGGTTATTACCTCTTACGGCACTTTAGCTCGTGATATTGGATCCTTCTCGCTCGTGAATTGGGGTACCGCCATTTGCGATGAAGGACAAAATATCAAAAACCCACGTGCGCAATCGACCAAAGCGGTCAAGCAACTCATTGCGAAAGGGCGGTACATTCTCACAGGTACACCGGTCGAAAATTCACTCGAAGATTTACGCTCCCTCTTTGGTTACCTCATGCCTGGGTATTTACCAAAACCCGAAGAGCGCTTAGCGGCAGAGGATCGCAAATGGCAAGACGACCGCCTGCTACAAATGGCTGCCCCTTACATTCTCCGTCGTTCCAAAATTGCGGTGGCCCCTGAGTTGCCCGAGAAAATTGAGCAAGTGGTTTACTGCGACTTCGAGGAAAATCAAAAGAAGTTCTACGACGAAATGCAGGAGAGTACGCGCCAAGAAATTTTTGATATGGAAATGAGTGGCGCCAAAGAAGCCAGCATCCGCATGGCCGCCTTCAATCAGTTATTACGTCTTCGTCAAATTTGTGCGGATCCTCGCATCCTCGATCCCAAAATGGAGGAAACCGATTCGGCTAAATTGCAAGCCCTCTTGGAATTACTCGAAGAGTCCAAAGATGCTAAACACCGCATGTTGGTCTTCTCCACTTTCGTTTCCGCTCTTAAAATCATTCGCAAAGCTCTGGAAGAACGTGGCATTAAATACTGCTACCTCGATGGCTCCACGAAGGACCGCCAAGGCGTCTGCGATGAATTTAACGGCAACCCCGATATCCCGGTCATGCTGATGTCGCTCAAGGCAGGTGGTACGGGCTTAAATCTTACGGGTGCCGACACCGTCATTCACTACGACCCTTGGTGGAATCCCGCCGCAGAAGCCCAAGCGACTGACCGTGCTCACCGAATCGGACAAACTCGTACCGTCACCAGTATTAAGCTGATTGCCACGGGCACCATCGAAGAGCGGGTAATGGATTTACAGAAATCGAAGTCGGAAATGTTACGTAAACTTCTCAGCGAATCGGACTCGGTTTCCTCTGCCATTAGCCTCGAAGACATCAAGGCCCTATTGAACGCCTAACGCCATGTTTTCTTCTCTCATTCGTCGTAAACGCCCTCGCAGTGAAATGACCTTCCTCGAGCACATCGATGATTTACGTGTCTCCCTCTTACGCGTCTTCTTTACATTATTTATCGGCATTGGCATCGCCCTTATCTACTACGAAAAATTACCACACTTACTGGGTTACCCGTTACTCTGGGCCAAAGATCCTGCCACTTCACCGATTGGCATCCTTTTAGGTGCAGCCGACCCCACAATGCAGACTTTGGGTGAACTCAAAGAGTTTACCTTCATGGGTGTTTGGTCAGTCATGTTCTACGCCGCTTTTGCCGCAGGTATCGCGCTTGCTTCACCCGTGTTACTTTACGAAATTGTGCGTTTTGTTGGACCTGCCTTAACCACACGAGAGAAACGCGGGCTCATTCCATTCTGTCTTTCAGCCCTCATTTTATTCCTCACTGGTGCGACTTTGGCTTTTCTTTGGCTCACCCCGATGTCCATCAAAGTCTGGCATCACTTTGCCTCAGGTATGGGCATCGCCGTTACCTGGCAGGCTTCTGACTACTTTGGCTTCGTCATTATGATGAGCCTTCTCACTGGGCTCAGCTTTCAATTCCCCTTGGCTCTCATTATCTTGATGTGGCTAGAGATTGTTCGTCCCATCACCCTGCTTCGTAAATGGCGTATCATGCTCTTTTGCATCGTGATCATCGTCGCCCTGATTACGCCGATTGGTGACCCAATCTCTCTCCTCATCCTCAGTAGCATCCTCTTTAGTTTCTATTTAATCGCTGTCTACATAGGCTCAATCATTGTGCGTCGTAAACGAATCGCCCGTGGCGACACTCCTTATCCTGACGATGATAGCGATTTGGATGACCTCGATGACGGAGACGAGGAGGATGAAGATTTAAAGGTTCCACCCGCTCGCCCAGTAAAACCTAAAGAAGGTCCTCCCTCACCCCCTGGCGACATTCGCTCACTCGACTGAGTTAGGTATCCTACTCCTAGGGTTTAATCCTTGGCGTCAAAGTGCATCCTGCCTTGCCTCGAAGCCTACTTGTCTCAATTTAACGCTGTGTCCACCCCACTCCACCAAGGGCTAGAAGCGCATTTTACCGCCTTAAACGCCTTCCTCAATCAACAAGAAGAGTGTTTTGAGCCTGAGGTGCGTCCAATGTTTCGCGAGGTATTGGCTCATCCGGGAAAAAGACTGCGACCCTTGCTCACCTTTGGTTCTGGTATGGGCAATGGACCTCTCCCTCCTCTCGTTCGGGGAGCTGCAATTGTCGAACTCGTTCATCTCGCAACGTTAGTCCACGATGATGTTCTCGATGGCGCAGACCAAAGGCATGGAGCTCCCACTCCGCATCGTATGCATGGTGCCCATGCGGCAGTGCTTTTTGGTGATGCCCTTTTTGCCCACGCTCTTGTGCTCGCGAGCGAACATAACACCTCTGAAGTCTGTGCAATCGTGGCTCGGGCCTCACGCGATGTTTGCTCCGGTGAAGTCTGCCAAACTTTTGCCCGAGGAAATACCGAACTCACTCTGGCCGACTATCATCGACAGATTCGCATGAAAACTGCGGTTTTATTCGAAGCCTCCTGTCATGTGGGTGCTCTTCTCGGCGGTCATAACGAAAAACACATTAAAGCCTGTGCCCAATTTGGACTTCACCTCGGCGTGGCTTATCAAATTTACGACGACCTCATCGACCTCTTACAGGATACAGCCAAAGCTGGCAAAACCTTGGGAACCGATGCCGCTAGCGGTAAGTTAACCCTACCCATGATTCTCGAGCGCAATCGCCGTGGCGGAGATCCCGCTGGAGAATTACGTCGAGGGCTTAAAGCGAGAGATGTCATCTCCCATGACACCTGGAGTGAATGCTTTCGCATTCTCGAAGCCGAGGTAACTGCCGCTGAACAAGTTCTACAACCGATTCACGGCACCGCCTCGAGCGATTTCCTGCATCGTCTAACCGCCTATTTACGCGAAAATAACCGCAAGCTCTCCTCGGCCTCATGAAGTTATTTCAAACGACACGCGCCGAACGTCTCGCCCTCCTTTTTCTGCTCAGTTTACTTCTAGTCGCAACGACCCTGCTTTGGATTTGGCGTTCACTTTAATCGACTAAGGAAGATAGCGCTCGGCACGAAATCCTCTGGCGAGCAAAGCTTGCTTCAAGTCGTCCATCTTGAGCTGATCACCGACACGAACGCCTTTTTGGGCATACCATCCAAGGGGCATCTCAACCGCATAACGGATGCGCGATGACTGGGAGTTCACGGTCGTTTTATCCTGGGCATACATCGATTTGATTTCATCGACCACCCCATCAGCTCGAACAAACGCGATATCTAAATCTAAAAGCGTATTTTTCATCCAAAAACTCATCTGCCGCTCTTCCGGATAGATAAAAATCATCCCCTGATTTTCAGGCAAACTCGTGACCCCCATTAATCCCTGGGCTTTTTCGAGATCGGTGACAGCGATTCGTAACTGACTCTTCACTTTCCCCTGTTGCACTGTAAAAGGGACTTCAAAACCCGCTTCGGCAGGTGCCTCTTCCGCCCAAGCCACGATAGCACTCCAAGTAAAAAATCCGACGATGCAGACATACCAGGGAAAACGCTGAATCATGAGAGCATTCTTCCTACGATTGCCTTCGAAGCAAGATTGGCTTGATGTCAAATCATGGAGACCGACCGCCAAGCCCATTGGCTTCATCCTCTAACCGCCTTAAACTATGCCCGCGCAGCTGTTCAGGTTGGTTTATGGAAATCCGAAGAAATTTTAGTCTCCCACTACTTTCACCGCGATGATCACCTCCTCGAGTTGGGCTGCGGGGGAGGACGTGCGGGGCTGGGTTTATGGCAAAGGGGCTATCAAAACCTTACCATTACGGACTTTTCCCCTGTCATGGTAGACATGACCCGCCATGTCTTTGATGAGATTGCCCCTACCCATCTGGCCACAATCGAGAAAGCCAATGCCTGCTCTCTTCACTACGCTGATGAATCATTCGATGGCGTTCTCTTTGCTTTCAATGGCCTAATGTGTTTACGAGGTCGCGAGGATCGACAAAAAGCTCTGCCTGAAATCTTTCGCGTACTGAAGCCGGGCGGAATCTTCCTTTTCACGGCTAACGACCGCGAAAAAGGTGAAAATGCTCAAGCCTGGGCTCGAGAGCCGAAACTGCCCGACGGAGAGCCAGGAGATCGCTGGCACGAAACCGAATCGACCCCTGTCTTCATGCATAGTAGCACCGAATCCGAAACTCTGGCAGAATTAAACGGTGTAGGATTTAAAATCCTCCAAAGCAAACTGCGTTCCGAAATTGCTTCCGAGAACGCAGTCGTCAAAAACTTTGCTGGAGAAACGCGATTCTACGTAGCCCAGAAAGTTTAAATTATTCTGAGCGACGACCTAAGAAGAATTGGATGACGTACCAAAGAAGGGTAACAAAGGCCGAGAACAGAATCATCGCCGCTAAGACATAATCCTCTGTCGAACATTCGTCTTTAATCACCCAGGTTTGATAAAGGATGACCGTAGACATGAGGAGAATCATGGCCAAGGCAAACCACGTACCAGGGTTAATTCCCATCAAGGAGAAAACAAGAATCGCACCTAAAGCACAGATTGAACCCACCACCACAACAATGCGCAGGAAGGAGAAATTCACCCCCGTGAAGAAGACAGCAACCGAGAGACCTAAAACAAGGGCACCCGTTACGGCACAGGCAGGAAACAGAATCTGGGCAATGTCACCGTGCGTTTGAAGAGCAACAACGTATATTACAGGAATAAAAATAAGGGCCTGCAGAAGCACGTAGAGACCCAATCCGAGGTACTGAGAGGGGCGTGAAGCACGATTAGTAGCCATCTTTTGTGCCACATAGGTACCGCCCCAAAATACTGCTAAAACAATGAGCCAAGAGAATGTGCCAGCCGCCTGGGTCAACTTCATCAACCCTACCATGATTGATTCTGCAATGCCTGAGACAAAGAAAGCGTAAAGCAATGAAGCAAAGCCAGCAAAGGCTCCAGCAACGTGAGCGTAAGTGCGACGGTAAAAAGTCGCACGGTCAGTTTCGGAAGCTTGAGAGACGATAAACGGAGCGTTTTCCATAGAGTTCATTTTAGGATTTTTTTCAGCCAGTCAAGTCGCACTGGTCCATTTTCAGCCTGCAAAGAATGAGAAAAATCGTGATAAATTATAACCGTTTAGGGAACATTTTCCGAAAGCATCCCCTTTTACACCTAGAGCATAGACCCTAAGCTCTACCGATTGCCTCGTTATCCGAGAGTGGTGAAGTGCTCACTTCGTCATGAAAAGCCTTACCGCCAAGAGAAAAATTTCGCCTCCTGCCCGCACGTCAACCGAAGTTAAACTTAAAACGGTCGTCATCGCTGAAGATCAAACCACCGTGCGCGAAATGACGCATGAGGTTCTAAAAATGTTCTCGTGCTACAAAGTCATAGCAACCGCTGCGGATGGTGTAGCGGCTGTTGACCTCACTCTTAAACATAAGCCCGACATTCTTTTGCTCGATGTCATGATGCCCCCCTTTAGCGGCATTGAGGTACTTCGCCGAGTGAAACAATCCATTCCACACCTACGGGTTCTGGTTTTCTCAGCCAAACAGGAGCCCTCGATTGTGCGAAGCCTCATTCAAGAAGGTATGCATGGTTTCGTTAATAAATCGTCTCCCCTCGAAGAACTCCGCCAAGCCATCAACATCGTCTCATCAGGTGGTCAGTGGTTCAACGAAGACTTCAGTCGAACCGTTCGTGAGGCTCTGGCCAAGCCCTCCCATCAATCGGAACACATGATTGAAAGACTCACCCCTCGAGAACGAGAAATATCGTGTCTAATCGCCCAAAGTCACAGCAGTAAAGAAGTCGCTAGCCGACTCAATATCAGTGTAAAAACATCAGAGAATCATCGAGCGAATCTTATGCGTAAACTCGGAGTCCATGATGTCGCCGGGCTGGTTCGTTTCGCCATTCGCCACGGACTCATCGATGCGTCCGAACCTTAATTCTAGGGTAAACACCCCATAAAGTTTCCCCTTTCCACTTTGTCATTAAAAGGCTAAGCCCTGCTTTTTATTATAATATTCTAATGCTTAATTGTACTCACACCCTTAAGGCAAAGGCCCCAACCGTAATGGTTATCGAAGATCAAACTTCGATGTGTGAATTGGTGCAGAGATTGGTGACGGATGAGTTAAATTACGAAGTTATTGGAACGGCCGAAAAAGGCACCGATGGCGTGGCGAAAACCATCGATTTAAAGCCTGACCTCTTGATTCTTGATATGCATTTACCAGACATCAGTGGAAGCGAAGTCCTACAAAGACTACGCTTGGAAATGCCGCGACTACGTGTACTGATTTTTTCTTCCAAAGTCGAAAGGCAACTTGCCCGCATCTTAGTCAAAGAAGGCGTGTATGGATTCGTCCACAAAAACAGTAAAGTCGCAGAGCTACGCGATGCGCTTTTACGTATCGCACAAGGGGGTAAATGGTTTAGCAGTGAGCTCAATAATACCTTGGTTGAAATTCTAAAGAACCGAGAATCCCGAGTAGACCAAATGACGGGCGCCTTAACCGAGCGTGAGCGCGAAATCGCCATTATGATTGCTAAAAGTTTTACCAGCAAGCAAGTCGCCTGCGCTCTTAACATCAGCACCAAGACTGCGGAAAACCATCGCACAAACTTAATGCGTAAACTCGGCGTTCACGACATCGCTGGCGTGGTTCGGTTTGTCATTCGACAAGGGTTTTATGACCCTCGAGATGACAATTAAAGTC
>RFOO01000038.1 GCA_009926645.1 bacterium
CAGGCCTACACAGAAATGAAATCTGCTTATCGGCCCTCCCACGCAGATTTCACTTATGATACCAAATACGGCATCCGCGCCGTCGAAGGAGGAGGTCGTTCTTCTGCACGCGAAACCGCCGCTCGCGTCGCCGCTGGTGCTGTCGCCAAAACTGTTTTAAAACATGCCTGCGGTGCTCAAATCACCGCGTGGGTCGAATCGGTTGCTGACATTCAAATGCCTGCGTTAGCAAAAACACCAACACAGAAACAAGTCGATGCCAGTCCCACGCGTTGCCCTCATCCGGCGACTGCAGAAAAAATCGAGGAATGCATCAAGGCCGCTCGCCAAGACGGCGATTCGGTTGGGGGAGTCATCTGTTGCGTCATTTCAGGTCTTCCTGCTGGACTGGGATCACCCGTCTTCGATCGTTTCGAAGCTGATTTAGCTAAAGCAATGCTCTCGTTGCCTGCGACGAAGGGATTTGAAATTGGCAGTGGTTTCGCAGGCACACAACTGCGAGGCAGTGAACACAACGATTTGTTTATCCGTAAAGGCGGTCGCATCCGCACACTCACTAATCGTTCGGGTGGAACTCAAGGAGGTATTACCAATGGAGAAGATGTCGTCTTCCGCATTGCCTTCAAACCCACCGCTACCGTGATGAAGCCACAAAAAACAGTCAGCCCAGACGGAAAAGCCACATCGCTCAGTGCCAAAGGCCGACATGATCCCTGCGTCCTACCACGAGCTGTACCCATCGTTGAAGCGATGGCCGCCCTTGTTGCCGTTGATCATTGGATGAGAGACCGTGGACAAAATTCACCCTTTGGTCGATGCGGACGTAAGGCATGACACCCCTCATCATTTTCCTTGGTGCGACTGGCTCGGGTCGCATCATTGCTATCAAGGAACTAACCACGAATGCTTGGCCTGAAGGTAAAAAAATAAGAGTTCTCTTCGAGAAGTCAGAATCGGCCTCGGACGACGATCGCTGGAATTTTCAGAATGGAGAGGCGATAATTCCTCAACCAGGACAAGAGGATGCCGCAATTCTCGTAACCCAAGGAAAATTATCGCCCGTGGATCAAATGGAGGCCATCCACCGGGCTCTCGCTACCTCACGTTGGCAATGTCAACGAATCCTCACTATCGTCGATTGCCCTCTCGCCTCACGCCATCACGAACTGACGGAGTGGTATCAAGCCTGCATTCACTTTTCTGACGTCGTCATTCTTAATCGTCGCTGGGAAGTCCCTGGTCAATGGGTCAGTAAATTTCTCGAACCCTATGAAGCGGATTTCTATCCCTGCCTTTTTATTAATCTCTTAAAAAACGGCACTTTCCAAAATCCCGCAGCAATCATTGAAGGAGAACCGCTTCGGCTCTCTCACATCTTCGACGAGATTGATGCGGTCGATGAAATGGAATTCGATGAAGATAATTTACCCGATGAGCCTTTTGATTTAGTCAGACAACCCGACAAATACTTCGCCCGCGACGAACTGGGGCGCCGAAAAATTTCCGTCCCCGATATCTCAGAAATCTTAAAAGCCGAAGGTCGATAAATCTCATGTACACCTTGCTCGCCACCTACTCTTGGTTGTTGGCCAAATTACCCGAGGTTTTTGCCCGTGCCAATACTTGGGTCTTAGGTGGATTGATTTGGATTTTAAGAAAAAAAATTATACGGAAAAATCTCGCCGATACATTCCCAGAAAAATCGGAAGCCTGGCGAAATAAAATCGCTTTAACCTCTTGTCGTCGCACCGCCGAAATGGCTCTTTATGCCATTGCCTCACCTTCTTTCAGCGAAGCTGAAGTTCGGAAGCGCATACAGCTTGATGAAAGTATAACGACCGAAACAAGTCCCCTCCGAAGCACAGATAAAGGAACGGTGCTTTTCATTCCCCATCTCACCCTCATGGAAATGATGACGGCGATAAAATTTTTAGACCCCGAATTAGGCAAAAAAGACTGGGTAACACTCTACCGTCCACTCGATGTCAAAGTCGCAGAAACCTGGGTTAAGAATTCTCGGCAAAGATTTGGCGTCAAACTTGTTTCCCGCCGAGACGGATTCGGCCAAGTGATGAAAGCGGTTCGCGAAGGACAAATCGCTGCTATTCTTTTTGATCAAAATACCCAACAAGGATCGCGCATTCATTTTCTCGGTAAACCCTGTGCAGCCACTGATCTACCAGGGATTATCGCTCAACGTTTCCAAGCTCATCGCCTCGTTTTTTGGGCGGAACGTACCGGATTCTGGCGTTGTGTGCTTAAAGTCAGCCCGCTCCAAGCCCGCGACTCAGTGGGACTAACCTTAGAATCCAACCAATGGTTAGAAAACTACCTGCGGTCTTCTGATCGAGCCTGTTCCGATTGGCTCTGGGCACACAATCGCTGGAAATCAGGCCACTACGATTCTTTGAAGCCTCTGGAAAGTTAAGCTTCAGGAGGCGGGGGCAAGGATTCAGACATCTCCTCGGGCAAAGGCTTTGGGTGAGGAACTTCCTGCCCTTGATTTTCTTGTTCTCGTCGCTTCTTACGAAGAGTTTCAAATTCGGACTTATACTTTTCTGCCAATTCGCGAATCAGCGCTTTTTTCTCATCGGGACTAAGTTTTTCAAAAGCTTCACGCTGTTGCTTAGCCTCTGCAGGAGGTAACTTCTTAAGATGGTAGTCGAAAATACGTGCACCAAAAGAGGCTCGCATCAACTTTTCCCGAATTTCCTTCAGTCCTTGTCGACGCTCTGACGGAGAAGCTTTTTCTAAAGCCTCTAATCGTTGTGCAATATCGCGACGATCATCGGGAGATAGTTTCTCAACCTGCTGAATAAATCCACGTAAACGAGATAAACGCTCTGGCGGGAGCTCTAAAATCTTACGAATGGATTGAATTTCCTCCAAAGGTGATTCCCCGTTACGCGACTTAGGCATACCTGGGGGCTTTTCTTGGCGAGGAGCTTCCTCCGCAGCATAAAGGATAGAAACGGTAAACAAAAAGAAGATGGTTAGTTTTTTCATTTTAAATATCGGTCGAGGTTAACACCTCGGAGACAAAAGAGTTTTGCTGATTCATTAACGGCGCAATCAACTTAAGATCACTCGCACCATTTAACCAATCAGTCTCACTATCCAAATCAGCAGGATGACTACTCGATTGAGCAACAACCGATGCTGGAAGACGGGTTGGTTGACTTTGTAAAACAAAGGCCAAGACCAGGCAGGCAGCCAAAGCGGAGCTTAGCGATGTCCATAAAATGATCCGTGAGCGTTGACGCTGACGGCGAACTCGTTGAGCAACACGCAAAGATAATCCGGGCACAGGAATCTTCGACTCGCGGCGAAGGTAAGCAGCAAGGTCACGTTCAAAATCTGGCTCAGGGATTTCAGCCATAGTCGTTCAAATGATTAACCCCGCAAAAGGGCGATAGTTGCAAGAATTAGCGCGTGCCATAGTGGTCTTTTAAGAGGTCTTTGAGTTGGGTTCGGGCTCGAAATATCCAGGTTTTTACCGTGGAAACAGGCACTTTCATCACGGACGAAATCTCCTCATAGGTCATATCCTGTTGTACCAAAAGGGTGATGGCGGTGCGCTGCTCTGGAGGAATTTGCTGCAACGCTCGCGCAAAGGATTCCTCCAACTCTCCAACCCGCCGAGCTGACTCCTGATGAGAATCACCTGTTTCACTTAAGGTGTCTACCGAGTGTGTTGGCTTACGAGATTTACGGCGCCATTCATTGAGAACGAGGTTATGTGCGATGTGAAAAAGATAGGTCGAAAGCTTGGCTTCGGGGCGCCAACGCGGTGCACTCCTGTGCAAACGAATAAAAACTTCCATCGCTAATTCCTCCGCCGTGGCCAACGAGCCCACTTCGGTCTTAAGGTAACCGACCAAGCGAGGGTGGTGACGTTCTACCAATAATCGCAAGGCATCGTCATCCCCTTGTGCCACTCTTACCATCAAACGCTTATCCTCGGCATCCTCCTCTCCTGGTAAATAAGCCTCCTTACTCATCGCAAAGATTACTTCGGTTGAGCGGCAAAAGCCTTAAGGGTTTGAATAAAGAACCCTTCAATCGCAGCCACAACGGAGAAATTTAACTCAAAACGAACCTTGGCAGCCTCTAATGAACGAATGGCGCGTGCCGTAGCCAGCCGATGATTCGGAGACTGCCTTCCGTAAACACGTAATCTTTCCTCCATCGCTAAGAGCATGCGACTCCATAAATCTCGACGCATTGATTCCTTGTGAGCCTCTTTAACATCGTCTCCCTCCTCTTCTGAGGGTGGTGGAGCTGGATTTAACTTCAGTTCTTCAACAAGGAATTTTTCCAATAAATCCTCAAAACTTGCACATAGTGCATAGAGAGGAATGATTGTTTCCGTTGATTTAGCGGATGACGCTAGAGAGCCAGACAATCCAGCGAGAAAGCGATCGAATTGTCGCAACCACTCCAACCACTCAGGGTATTGAATCGTCGCTGGCTCACCTCCGATGTGAAAACGTAAACACCGACTTAAAACCGTGGGTAAAACTCGATAGTAGTGAGTTGTCTGCAAAATAACGAGAGTTCCTGAGGGTGGCTCTTCAAGTGTCTTTAAAAACGCATTAGCAGCACTTGCCTCAAAGCGATCGGGCTCGTGTACAATCACGACTCGGCGACCCGAGAGCGAAGAAAGTTGTAAATCGCTAACGACCTCGAGGGTACTTTCTTGATTAATCCGTCGAGATTTTCGACCGGGTCTTAAGAGTCGGCAATCGGGATGGGAAAGGGGGTCATCGGAGGCGAGGTGAATCGAAGCTAAACATTCCACAGCTTGAATGAGCGTCTCTGTATTTAATCCCGTAAAAAGCACGGCATGGGGCATACGATTTTCGGCTCTTGCTCGAAGCAAAGCCTTCATCGCTGGAATGGAAGCGATATCAGAAGAAACGTTGCTCGACTTCATGCCAAATTGTCTCGGCTAGGATTTCAGGGTTTTGCGTCGCATCGAGGACAAAGAATCGCTGCGGCTCTTCTCGGGCAAGTTCGTGATAAACCGTGCGAACTTTTTGATGAAAAGATGTACCCAATGATTCAAAACGATCGGGCTGACCGCCATCTCGAACCGAGGCACGGGTAAGTCCATGCGCAGGATCTAAATCGAGAAGGATGGTGAGATGAGGTCTTAATTCGCCGCAGGCTAAGCGATTGGCTGCTTCAATAAGCTGTCGATTTAACCCTCGTCCTCCTGCTTGGTAAGCTACTGTCGAATCGATAAAACGATCGCAAATGACATAAGAACCTTGGCTTAAAGCAGGACGAATCACTTCGCTGACGAGTTGAGCACGACAAGCGGCAAACAATAAAGCTTCGGTTTCTGGTGCCACTGATTTTGTTTCAGGACTTTTGAGCACCTCTCGTAATCGCTCACCAAGAGTCGTGCCTCCTGGTTCACGCAAGCAGAGCACTTTTTTGCCCTGAGCTTGAAGTTTTTGTGCTAAACGCATGAGTTGCGTTGATTTTCCAGCACCTTCCCCTCCCTCAAAGGTAATAAACTTTCCGTCCATAGCCATGGAGATACCTTAGGAGTGATTTTGCCTAAAGCGAGAGGAGAAATCGCTGGTTAAACAACTGAGCCGAATCCCGCCCACGTCTGGCTTTATAAAAAGGAGCGTTCTGTTCAGCAAATTACTGAACAGGAGAAGGGTTTGTCTGTTGCTCGCGCTCAATGACGGTTTGTGTATTATTCACCACCGTGTTGATAACCTGATTAATCGTGGGAGTTTCGGTGACTGATTTCTTAGGAGTTTCAGGCAATTCATTAGGGCTAATTGGAGTGCTGCTAGTCGTCTCAGGACTGCCAGGAGGCGGAGCTGTGACAGCTGTCTCTTTAACCGCATTAATCACTGCAACAGGCAAAGAAGACCCAGTAGAAAGCACTGTCGCAATATCACCAATCTGCTTCGCATCTAACTTTGAAACAGAAAGTGTGACGGGGATGATTTCAGGAATGTCAATAGCTGCACCATCTTCGCCTTTTTTAAATTTTAGTTTTGTGTCAGCCGAAACAATGACAGGTATAGAGAGAGTTATTTCCGTGTCGCTATCAACCGATTCAATTTTGGTATTAGGTGGAATACCCTCTCCTTCGGCAACCATGCCTTTTGAAAGGCCCTGTGTGCTACCGACGGTAACATTTTTTGTTTCGCGAGCCTCAGCAACGGCTTTAACATCTAATCCGCTACGAGTTTTTCCATTTTCATCAACAATAGGCCCTTGAGCAGTGATACGCTTTCCTGCTTCAACAGGAACCGCACCTGAATTTGATCCAAATAAAGTCAAATCGACGCTTCCGCGAACACAACTCGTTTCGATATTCCCTGCCCCCTTGGCAACATCCTCCGCATAGGCGACGGTAAAAATGGTGCCTTTGATTTTCACAATACCTACTCCCGTACGAATTGTATATGAAGACTGTGAATTAAGTTTCCGTACTTCTCCGACAACTTTACCTTTCTCCAAGATAATTTCGGTAACCGATGGAGAGGGTTCACGGTCGACTTCTAAATATTTACCAGGAGCAGGTAGGTTAATGGGAACTTGTTTAAAAGTACGAACGACAACCGTTGTATTTGGACTCAGCAAGAGAGTGGCACCATTAGAGAAAACTAGCTGAATCGTTGAATCTTCTTTTGTCGAAAAAGTACTACCCTGATCATGATATTGACCAGGGATGACTCGCACTGGTTTGGCTTTGGCATCAAGTGTATACACTTCCCCAACGGTGACATCGGTCAGGATTTTACCATTCTGCAGAGCAGCATTCGCCACAATCGGGGAGAATCCAAGCAGGACTGCAGACAATATCTGAAAGAGGGTCTTCATGGGGTAACTCTCTACACGAAATAATTCGATTCACCTACTTCTGCAACCCTCGATAGAGACTAAAATAAATCAGGCCCAATGAATGGGCCTGATTAAAAACACCAAATAGAGAGCTAATTAAGCAGTTTGGTACGGCTCCAACTTGCGTTGCACCCGAATCGCAGAGAGCTGAGCATAACGCGGAAGTCCTTGCTCATAAGGTAGTTGTAACTCTCCTTGAATCAGGGGTTGAGCGTAACGTGCAAAGTCGGGGTGAATCGACATCTTGTCTTCGCCAATCCATTTTTCAGGGAAGGCCTTAACGCCATTAGCAATATCTGCCAAAGGAGCTAAGAGGGTTTCAACTGCGTACTGATCTTTGCCCGTGCGGTTGAGTATGACCATTTTACCTGATTCTCCAGCAACGGCCGCTTTAACAGCTTCACGTCCGCAGAGCTTGGCTTCTTCGACATCAGTCTTGGAGGAGTTATGCGAGGCAGCACGCTGAGCGATACCCAATTTGGAAGCACGAGCCTTAACTCCAGAAAAACGATCCTCGACGAGAGAACGAAGGTATTCACCAGCACCGCCGAGAACGGCATGACCAAAAGCATCTGTGCTCGAGGTATCAGCTCCGAGGTAATTGCCAGCTTCGTCTTGAACGCCTTCGGAAACAACGACGAAACAATGGGCGTTATTCTTGAGCACTTCCTCCACTCGACGAATGAAATTATCCGCATTAAAAGGAACTTCTGGGAGTAAAACAATGTGAGGAGCGGAACAGCTGTAG
>RFOO01000039.1 GCA_009926645.1 bacterium
CAGATGTATCGCCATCTCAACCTAAGGAATATCTCCCGTAGTTATGAAGACGAGCCAATCAAAGACTGGGCAAAAAATGGAGGGATGCCCACAGACTTGGACCCACCCTGGGGGTTGCCCGATCACCTCTCTCCTAAAAAATATCTTCTATTCATTCACGGTTTCAATGTTTCAGCCCAGCAAGCTCGGGGCTGGAATGCTGAAATGTTCAAACGATTCTTTGCCTCGGGTAGCCAAGCCAAATTCATTGGGGTCAGTTGGAACGGAGATACCTCTCCCGACTATCATGAAGCCGTTTTTCGAGCTTTTCAGGTCGGTGAAGCATTACCAGCCCAATTACCCTACCCAATTAACGACAACCCGATAACCATCGCAGGTCACAGCCTCGGAAATGTAGTAGCCGCCAATGCGATACAGCGCGGAGGACTTAAACCTGTCGCCTATTTAGCCATCAATGCAGCTGTCCCGGCGGAAGCCTATGTTACACATCGAGAACAGAGAATCGAAGAAACCCAAATGACCGAGTGGAATTGGAGAAAATATGAACCGCGACTCTACGCTAACCAATGGTACAAACTCTTCTCTCCCACGGATGCTCGCAGTCAATTAACCTGGAAAAATCAGTTTTCTAAAGCTGCCGCCGTTTTAAAAAATTATTACTCTCCAGGCGATGAGGTGGTTGCTGCGGCCGATGAGATCAACCGCGCAGGCGTCAGCCATTTTATCTCCATGTATGGATTTAACTTTTCTCGTGGAGCTTGGAAATACCAAGAAATCATTAAAGGCACCACACCCTCTTCTTCAATGGCTGGCTTTATCATCAGTCGCCCCCAAGCTGGCTGGGAGTTCAGTAATGAGTGGTTTTATACGGTTAATACCGGCAGAGAAAAATACCCAAGAGCGTATACACCAGATGAGGCAAGACGCATTAATACAGAAAACCTAAAGACCAAACCCTTTTTTTGGAAGTTCAGAGAGGCAGACTTACACCACACCAATGCAGCCATGGCTTCGGCTAAAGCCGAAGAAAAGAAAGTCATTTATGATCTCCTCGCCCGAGGAATTCCCTCGGGCAGTTATGCTTTAGCGATTGTCAGTCTATCAAATGGAGGAATTGAAAACTATAACTGCGAAATGACTGGGAGAAAGATAGATCAGTGGCCCAAAGGCCCCGATCGCGAGGGCTATAAAAGTGGACGATGGTTACATAGTGACATCAAAAACGTTGCCCTTCCTGTTATTCGCCAAACCTACGATTCGATGATTACGAAAGGACAGTTAAAATGAGATTCATCTTATTATTGATAGGTTTATCAGCCAACCTTCTCTTGGCCGATGACATTCAAGTCTCCATGCGGATTATTGACGAAAAGGGTCAGCCCGTCGAAAAAGCAAAAGTGAATATCTACTTGGCCTTTCCTAAGGCACAAGAAAAAGTAAGTCGTGATATTTTAACAAATTTTCGCGGACTGGTTAGCAATCTTGTTCGAACGGAGGCGGGCTTCCATGTATTCATCAAAAAAGAAGGTTATTATGACTCGGAACTCCTCGATCAGCCTGGTGATAAAAACTATTTTCGTGAAATTGTTTTACCCAGGAAAATTAACCCTACTGCTCTTTATGCTAAATTTTATCCTGGATGGAAAGATGAAGGACTAAAGTTTCCTCGTTTTGATGAATGGTTCAATTATGATCTAAAAATTGGCGACTGGCTTCCACCTGAGGGCAAAGGTGAAACCGCAGATATCAGGATGAAATTTAACCGTGAGTTTAAAGGCGAGTGGTTCATTGGAGAACAAAAGTACCAAGAATACCGCCAATTACCTGAATACATCCAAAAGTCAGAAGAGGAAATGAGGGAGATTTGGGGCGTCTGGAATATGCGTATTGAAATACAAGCTGCGGATAAAAAAGGAGGCATCAGCAAAATGATTCCTTTTCTTTCTTACTCCCAACTAAAAATGCCCCATGAGGCGCCTGAATTTGGTTATCAAAAAAACTGTACTCTTACCGAGGCAGACAACAACCAAGAGAAAGGTCTATTTATTCGCTCTCGCGTTGTCACCGATAACAATGGTCGCATCGTTTCCGCCCACTACAGCAAAATCACCGGCGTTCCTTTTACCATTATTCATGCCGGAGCTTGGGGATTTATTCACTACTTTAATCCCACGCCGAATGATCGAAATCTCGAATTCGATTCTAAGAAAAATCTCTATCAGCCAACCCCCAAGGATCCTGCTTATTCATCTCAGCCCTATCAACTTCCTCCCTGAAATTTTCAGGGACTTGGCTGTTTTTATAACAGAGCCAGTAGGCTGTTCAGGTTGAGCGGTTCGGTGACCATGGCTAATTGTCCTTGAGCATCGTAAGGCCAATCGGCTTTTGGCTTATCCCAGTAAAGTTCGACGCCATTGCCATCAGGGTCACTCAAATAAACCTAAACTACTCTCGTCCCACCGCAAACCAAGAGAGTGCTTTATGATTATAAAATTAGCATCGCATCACCGTAACTGAAAAACCGATATTTTTCACGAACGGCTTCAGCGTAAATTTCCTTCAGCCATTTCAGCCCTTCCGGAGAACCCGGGGTTAAAAATGCCGAAACGAGACAAAGCAGAGTCGACCGGGGTAAGTGAAAATTGGTTAATAAATGCTCACAGCAACGAATGGTATCGCCTGGCAAAAGATAGAGCGATGCTTCCGCGGAAAAATCTCCCGCAGGGACTCGACTAAAATCGCCCCACTGACGAATACAGTCCTCCGCCGAACGAACCGTTGTCGTACCAATAGCGAGTCGAGGCCTCCGATCACGCAAAGCCACTAAGGTACGCTCAGGAATACGATAAGTTTCACGATGCATGACATGCTGGTCGATCGTCTGGACTTGAATAGGCTGAAAAGTACCTGCTCCGACATGGAGAACGAGGTCGAAAGACTCATGCCCTCTTTGCGCTAACTGTTGCAATAATTCAGGAGTAAAATGCAAACCGGCGGTCGGTGCAGCCACGGCACGCGCTGGCCCGGGATCTGCATAAACGGTTTGATAACGCGCTTCATCATTGGCGTCTTTAATACCCAAACTTTTCCGAGCCTCGACGATGTAAGGTGGCAAAGGCAACTCTCCCACTTTCTCGGCCCACTGCTCAACGCTTTCTCCCGGAGGTAAATCAAACTGCACCACGTAGTCGCCACCTTCTCCGACGTGTGTGACAACGGCACGACGACCCTCAACGATAAAACCAGCGGGGTCAGCCGCACGCTTCCCCGGACGTAACAAGCAATGCCAAGCATTCGCGCGTTCAGCAGGTCGGATAAGCAGACACTCCACTTTGCCCCCAGTGGGACGAACGCCATGCAAACGTGCCTTTAAAACACGCACATTATTTCGAAAAAGCGTGGTGCCTGCGGGAAGTATATCCGGCAATTCATAAAAGTGCCGATGCTCAATCTTGCGAGTAGCTCGATGCACCACCAGAAGACGTGAGGCATCGCGTTTGGCCGTCGGCTGTGCTGCAATCAATTCCGACGGAAGATCGAAATCTAACTCCCCGATATCCATCGATTATCGTGTTTTAGGAGGAGTCAGCAACAACTGCCCATCAATCGCACGCAATGGCGTAAACTCCAATCCTTGAGGCGCCTTTCGCAGTTCTTCCTCAATCGCAGAAAGTTTCGCATCCATATCATCTAATCGAGCCACAAACACAGCCTCCGGAGTCGAGGGCGTTTGGCATGCACCATATTCACGCATGGTGTGATGACTCAGTAAAATATGCTCTAAACGTTCGCGCAGTGAAACGTCCAATCCCACTTTAGCTGCATGTTCACGAACAATAAAGGCTCCTAAAACAAGGTGACCATGCAAATTGCCCGCACGGGTGAAGCCAGCCCGCGACATACCTGCCTCAAGTCGTGTGTATTCCTGAATTTTCCCGATATCATGCAAAATCGTGCCCGCTAATGTGAGCGCAACATCCACGCGGGGGTAAAGCGGTAGGAGTGCTTCAGCACATCGCGCCATACGCAAGGTGTGTTCAAGTAAACCGTGACGGTAGGCATGATGCATGCCCATGGCTGCAACTGACTCGCAGAAACGCTCTCCATGTTCTGCAAAAACCGATTCCACCGTCGCTCGAAGAGCGGCATGAGGAATGCGCGATACAATCGCCATTAAATCCTCCCGCATCTTAACTGGGTCAAATTGTGAAACCGGAGTCAATCGACCCATAATGGCCGGGTCGCTTTTCTCCGCATCGGTTAAAGGAGTGAGCACATCTGGTTTTAATTCAGGTCGTCCATTAAACTCTCCAACCACCCCGCCAATCCGTACAGGAGTTCCCGACTTCAATGTCGTTAAAACAGGCTTAATGGGTGAATCTGCAAAAACCCGAACTTTCATGTCATCGGACGCATCGGCGATGATAAATTCGAAATAGGATGAGCCGTTCTTCGTCGGCTTGGTGCTCACTTCACCAACTGAACAAATAGCAAGAAACCTCGTCCCGACTGGACTGGTTTTACTTTCACGCAAAGAGATAACAGATTCTGACATAGGGGGCATCGTGCCCAGTGTAGGCACGGAGACAAATAAATAGATAAAGGGGTGAAGTGCAAATCGCCCAATAATTATTGGGATTTTAACTAAAACCTAAAGAGGTTAGACCCTATTTCATTTGTCAGCCTTCTATTAGGGTGTAGAATTCAATAATGCGCATCGATCACGAACTGAAAGAGCGACTTCATGCTTGGGATTGGTCGGTTTTATTCGTCGCGATTATCGCTTTATTGGCTCTGATTATTGAAACTTTTGTTCCGCTCTCAACCTCCACGATGCACTCTCTGCTCATCGTTGATCGTTATAGCTGTTACATTTTTATGATTGATGTACTCGTGCGTTGGCGACGCATGGGCTGGTCATCTAAATATTGGAAATGGGGATGGCTCGATTTACTGGCTAGCCTACCTCTGGATACAGCTTTTCGTGCCCTACAAGCGATTCGCATCTATCGTTTCTTCCGCTTGGCCCGGATTATGTACAAATTCAAAGGAGTCACGGCCGGAACAACCCTCAGCGAAAAAATCCTCGCTGTTCCTGTTATTGTTTCCGTCGCCATTCTCTTTTCGTCAGCCCTCATTATCGAGGCTGAAAAATCGGCACCCAATGCGATGATTAAAACGGGAGGGGATGCCGTTTGGTGGGCACTTTCTACGGTAACCACCGTAGGCTATGGCGACATTTACCCCGTCACCACCGAGGGACGATTTATCGCAGCCATCCTCATGCTTTTTGGAGTCGGACTCTTCGGATCCATTTCCGCGTATGTTATTTCTAAAATTCTTTTGCCGAAAGAGATTCGAGACCACGAAGGCGAAATGCGCGAAATCCGTGCATTGCATAAAGAAATCAAGGAATTGCGTGAAGAGATTCGTAAACACGCACCACCTGATAGCCAAGACAAGCCCCCTTCTCTGCCTAATTAAATCAAAACGATTTAACCGGCAGAGGGGCGCAGAATGATTACTTAGTAACGATAGTTTTCTGGCTTAAAGGGACCCTGAGGGCTGACGCCCATGTAGTCGGCCTGCGCTTTGGTCAACTTAGTTAGGCGTGCACCCAGTTTTTCTAAGTGCAGACGAGCCACTTCTTCGTCGAGATGCTTCGGCAAGACAACCACGCTGGGCTTAGCCTGAGTGCGAGTCTCCCAGAGATGGAGTTGAGCTAAAACCTGATTCGAGAAAGAAGTAGACATCACATAACTCGGATGGCCGGTCGCACAGCCCAAGTTCACCAGACGACCTTCCGCCAAGAGATAAATTTGTTTTCCATTCGGCAAGGTATAGCGATCCACTTGTGGCTTGATGGTTTCTTTTTTCACGCCTTTACACTGATTAAGACGGCTCACTTGGATTTCATTATCAAAGTGGCCAATGTTACAAATAATCGCTTGGTCTTTCATCTTCAGCATATGCTCCAGCGTGATAATGTCGCGATTGCCCGTAGCGGTAACGTAGATATCCGTATTGCCTAAAGTTTCTTCGATACGCACGACGCGGTAACCTTCCATCGCTGCCTCAATTTCCGCAACCTGCACCGTCGCACCCAATCCGCGCAAAGACTGCGCAGAACCTTTACCCACATCGCCATAGCCTAGAACGAGAGCTACTTTACCTGCGACCATGACATCGGTTGCACGCTTAATGCCGTCAACCAGCGACTCACGACAGCCATACAAATTATCGAATTTGGATTTGGTAGCAGTGTCGTTAACATTCACCGCAGGCACCAACAGCTCACCTTTTTCGAGCATGCGATAGAGACGCTTCACTCCAGTGGTCGTTTCTTCCGAAACACCCTTCCAAGCGGCCACAACTTTGTGCCAGTGACCTGGACACTCTTTAGCGACTTTCTTGAGTAAGTTTTTGATAATCTGCTCTTCCTCCGATTCAGACTTCGTGTTCACCCAGTTTGAACCGTTTTCGAGTTCATAACCCTTGTGAATCAGCAAAGTGGCATCGCCACCATCATCGACAATTAACTCGGGACCCGAGCCATTGGGCCAAGTCAAAGCACGGAAGGTGCAATCCCAATACTCTTCCAAGGTTTCGCCCTTCCAGGCAAAAACAGGATAACCAGCCTTTGCGATGGCAGCGGCCGCATGATCTTGCGTGGAGAAAATGTTGCAGGATGCCCAGCGCACATCGGCACCCAAAGCACCTAAAGTCTCAATCAAGACCGCGGTTTGAATAGTCATGTGTAATGACCCCGTAATGCGCACGCCCTGCAGGGGCTTCTTTTTGGCATACTTGGCCCGCAGAGCCATCAAACCAGGCATCTCGTGTTCGGCGACTTGTAATTCTTTGCGACCCCAGTCAGCCAAACCTAAGTCGGCCACTTGGAAATCGGTTTTCTTCTTCGAAGATTTTAAGGAGGGGGAATACATGATGATAAAATTAGTCGTGCAGAGCCTTCACAAAGGCGGCGAGTTTAGAGGGAGTTTCCCACGGCAGGCCTTTTTTACCAAAGTGCCCGTAATGCGTACTGGCTCGGTAAAGAGGACGACGTAAATCCAACTGACGGATAATTTCAGCGGGATTAAGGAGGAAAACTTTTTTAACAGCGGCCAAAATCTGCGCATCCGAAAGCGTTCCTGTGCCAAAGGTATCTAAGTGCAAACTCGTTGGCTCAGGATGGCCAATCGCGTAGGCCGCCTGAATTTCGCAACGCTCGGCAGCACCCGAAGCCACAATGTGCTTTGCCACCCAGCGCGCCATATAAGCAGCGGAGCGATCCACTTTCGTAGGGTCTTTGCCAGAAAACGCACCACCACCATGGCGACCCATACCTCCGTAGGAATCGACGATAATTTTTCTGCCTGTTAAACCGCAATCGCCCTGTGGACCACCAATGACAAAACGCCCAGTAGGGTTGATTAAAAACTCTGTTTTCCGATTCATCAAATCGCTCGGCAAAACTTTACGAATAACCTGCTCAATACAGAATTTTTCGATCTCACGATGAGAAACATCGGCCGTGTGTTGCGTGGAGATAACCACATTTTCAATCGCGACGGGCTCACCATCAACATAACGAACGGCCACCTGCGATTTACAATCGGGACG
>RFOO01000040.1 GCA_009926645.1 bacterium
TACGGTTCGTCCTCCAATCGTTGTTCGTGATTTTGCCATCGCTCTCAATCTCAAGCCATTCCAAGTGATTGGCTCGCTGATGGAGTTAAATAAAGTGGTCAGCGTTTCTTCGGTCATCGATGAAGCCGATGCACGTAAGGTTGCGGAGAAGCATGGTTATCATCTTGAAATTCGCCACCGCGGTGAAGGCGTTCAGCCTGTTAAAAAGGAAGTTAAGAGTTCCGATGACGATCCAGCCTTGATGGTGACACGCCCACCGGTTGTCTGCGTCCTCGGCCACGTTGACCATGGTAAAACAACCTTACTCGATTACTTCCGCAAATCGAATGTCGTCTCTGGTGAAGCCGGTGGCATCACCCAACACATCGGTGCATACACCGTAAAATACCAAGGTGATAAGCCTGAGTATAAGGGACGACTCGTTACCTTCCTCGACACTCCTGGTCACGCAGCTTTCGCCAAAATGCGTGAGCGTGGAGCGAGTGTCACTGACATCGCCGTTCTCGTTGTCGCAGCAGACGACGGATTTATGCCTCAAACTGAAGAGGCTTTGAAATTTGCCCAAAAACACGCGAGTGCGATTGTTTGCGCCATCAATAAGGTCGATGCCAAAGGCTCGAATATCGATCGCGTAAAACAACAGATGCAGCAACGTGGCATCACACCCGAAGACTGGGGTGGTGAAACCATTACAAACCCTGTCTCCGCTTTAAAGGGAACAGGGATGAATGAGCTTTTAGAATCCATTTTACTCCAAGCAGAAATTCTAGACCTTAAGGCCAACCCCAAGTGCCCTGCTCAAGGTGTTATTATTGAATCGCAGATGGAAACTGGGCGCGGCCCAACGGCGACTGTAATCGTTCAGAAGGGAACTTTAAAGCCTGGTGACTCCTTTGTATGCGGAGAAACCTGGTGTAAGGTCCGTGCCTTAATGGACGAGAACGGCCAACGTCTTCCCCAGTCAACTCCTGGCACGCCCGCTCTTGTTTTAGGTTGGGATGCCGTGCCTGCTCCAGGTAGCAAATTCCGTACTGTAAAGAACGACCGCGAAGCACGCGAAGCCGCCGAAGAAGCAGTTCAAGCTGCCCGTAAATTAGCCGAAGCGGCTGGAAATGTTCCCGCACCAACAGGTCGTCCAGGCATGTCCGACCTCGATCGCCTCATGGCGGCACTAGAAAAAGATAAAGAAAAGATTCTACGTGTATTGCTCAAAGCTGATGTCAATGGAACCCTCGAAGCACTCCAAGGCTGCTTGCAGGATATCAAGTCCAACAAAGTGAAATTGGAAATTGTCGGTGGCTCCGTCGGACCGATTACGCAAAGCGATGTGCAGATGGCCGAAGCAGCTAAATCGACAATCGTCGCTTTTGATACTAAACTCGAAAACGGAGTTCAGGCGCACTTAAAACGCACAGGAGTTAAAGTAATCACCCACGATATCATTTACGAACTCATTAATTTAGTCAAAGAGGCCATGGCCGAGTTGCTCGACCCCGAAATTCGTGAAAACAAATTGGGTGCAGCAGAAGTTCGCGCCGTCTTCCCTCTGGGCAAAGATCACAACGTTGCTGGCTGTATGGTAACCGAAGGCTTAGTGCGTCGTGGAGCCAAGGCACGCCTCATCCGTAAGGGTCAAGTCATTCACCAAGGCCCCGTCGAAACCCTTCGTCGATTCAAAGACGATGCCTCCGAAGTTAAGGCTGGTTTCGAATGTGGAATTAAACTGGGTGGCTATGACGATTATCAAGCGGGTGACACCATCGAAGCGGTTGAAATGCTTCAAGTGAGACCAGCCCTCTAATCCATGTCGCAACGTCAGTTAAGGGTCGCTGAACTAGTCCAACGCGAAGTTTCTTTGATCCTTCGACAAAAATGGACGGCTGAAGCGGCTCTCATAACCATTACACGAGCTTCAGTCTCTCCCGACTTGAGACAGGTTCGTGTCGGTTACGCCGTTTCCGGAGACGAAATCGCCAAAAAATCTGCCCGTATTTTTTTAAAAAGTATTCGTCGTGAGATGAAATCTCTCGTGGGAGGCATTCTTCAACTTAAGAGCACGCCCGACTTGATTTTCACCGAAGACGATGTGACGGGAGGAGTCGCTCGCGTTCAATCGATGCTCGATGAATTGGCTCGCCAAGAGCGCCCAGCTAAAGACTCCCCTGCGGATTAAATGGTCGGTGATACCACCTCGGGGAAAGTCGCTAAAGCCTCGCGCACAGTATTGGCTCGAATACTATCGCGCTTCTCGCTCTCACACTCTTTGCCTTGGCGAGCTTGAATATGCGCGGGCTGACCTTCAATCATGAGTCGATCAATCAGGTGTCGATTGACTTCAGGTAAACAACCCATGTCACAAGCCATACGCAGATGGGAAAGCATATTCATCGATTCGGCACTCGTCAGTAAATGAGCGTGCCGGAGAATACCCAAAGAACGGGCCAAACGATCCACGAAACGTGCACCCTCTTCTTGAGCTAACTTACGGCGGGCATTCCATTCTTGCTCAACCAAAACTTTAATCCACCCACCCAGACGCTTGAGAATCACTTCTTCAGAAAGTCCCAAGGTTTGCTGATTTGAAATCTGGAAGATATTACCCGCTGCCTCTGTGCCCTCTCCTAGCCAACCACGAACAGCTAAACCATCTTGGTTCAGAGCACGTGTCACCTTTTCCATATGCCGACTCAAACACAGACCAGGCAAATGGACCATCGCTGATGCCCGCAATCCAGTGCCGACATTGGTGGGACAAGCCGTCAAGTAGCCCAACTGTTCAGAAAAAGCGATTTTCAAACTCGCACTCAAAGCGTCATCTAACTGCTCGGCGATATTCCAAGTGCCACGTAAATGCCAACCAGCTTTAACGACTTGTATACGTAAATGGTCTTCCTCGTTAATCATCACCGAACAGGTTTGATCACGACTGATGACCGCAGCGCCGCTCTTGCCTGAGGCTAATTCTTTAGAAACTAAATGTCGCTCCACGAGCACCGCCCGATCCATATCAGACAGCTCATTCATTTTAAGGAAATGGCCTTTCTTAAAACGCGGGAGTTTCTCTAAAGCACCCCAACATTTTTGAGCGATTTCTTGTCGTTGTGCAGCTTTAGCCCAGCCAGGAAATGGATATCCCTCGAGGTTTCGCGCCAAGCGAATACGGGTGCTTAAGACGATGGCTTGTTGCGCGCCCAATAAGTGGGTTAACTCATTTTCCGCAGCGAGAATGTCTTGAACAGTCATGAAAGATTATGATTCGGGAATTTGAGTAAGAAGTTGAGCAATCTCGTCACGCAAACGCGCAGCACTTTCGTAGTCTTCTTGCGCAATCGCGATTTCCATTTCCGTTTTTGCCTCATGTAGGCGATGACGCAATTGACCAACGGCAACAACGCCCACGGGGGCTCGTCCGACGTGCTGTAAGCGGTGTTGGACTTTGGCCAGCAACTCTTGCAAGGCTCCAAGAAAAACAGGCCAGCAATCTGGACAACCTAGCCGACCCGTGCGACGGAATTCTAGGTCGTTAAATCGGCAGGAGGAACAAGTAATCGTGGGCTGCGTGGCAACAGTGGTCACCGCCTCGGCTAACTGAAAAACAGCGGCATCGGTAGCCCCTCCCTTACTGGCACAGGCCTCACAGTAGTGCACCTTATGCACCTTGCCTTGGACAATCTGCGTGAGATGTACCGTGGCAACGGCATCGCAAAGCTGACACTGGAGCGATTTGGACATCGGAATATGAGAAAAAGAGAGAACCCCGACTTGGCAAGGGGAAGCGGGGGGAGGTTTGACTTAATGCCTCACAACGACTTGATGGGAGGTCGCCCAATGTCTTCCCAAAGCCGCATCGTGATTACAGGGGTTGGTTTAACTGCCCCCAATGGAAATTCGCTACAGGAATTCCGTGCCAATCTGCTAGCTGGTAAAGCCCGCATTGCCGAAATCGACGTGCGCCACATGGGTAAGCAACCAGCAGGGGTTTGTGATTTTGATGCGACAAAGTGGCAAAAGCGTAAGGAAATTCGCAATGGCACCCGAGTGGGATCCATTTCAATTTACTGCGCTCGTGAAGCTTTAATCGATTCAGGTATTGCCTGGGAACAAATCGATAAATCACGCGTTGGTGTTTATCTTGGCATCACTGAACATGGTAATGTGGAAACTGAAAACGAGATTCATAATATCTCACAGTTTGGCAATGACACCAAGTATTGGACTCACCACCACAACCCACGCACGGTAGCAAACAATCCGGCTGGGGAAGTGACGATGAATCTAGGAATTACCGGGCCTCATTATACCATTGGAGCCGCTTGTGCAGCGGGCAATGCTGGGCTCATCCAAGCCGCCCAGATGTTGCAACTCGGAGAAGTCGACCTCGCTTTCGCTGGCGGAGTTTCCGAATCAATTCACACCTTTGGCATTTTCGCTGGATTCAAAAATCAAGGCGCCCTGGGTAGCCACCCCGACCCAACCAAAGCCTCGCGCCCTTTTGACAAAAATCGCAACGGCATCGTCATCTCCGAAGGCGGAGCAATCTATACTCTAGAACGCCTAGAAGATGCTCTCCGTCGAGGAGCCAAAATTTTAGGTGAAATTGCAGGCTGGTGTATCAATTCCGACGCCACCGATGCCGTCCTCCCTAATCCACAAAGACAGGCCGAGTGCGTTCGCTTCGCCCTACAACGATCTGGGCTCAAACCCCAAGACATCACGATTGTCTCCACCCATGCCACTGCTACCGCTTTAGGCGATATACAGGAATGTGTCGCCCTCAGGGAGGTATTCCAAAACTGCCCCAACACTTATATTAATAATACCAAAAGTTATATCGGACATTGTATGGGTGCAGCAGGAGCCTTGGAATTAGCGGGGAATTTACCCTCTTTTGCGGACGGCTGGGTCCATCCCACGATTAATATCGAGGAAATTGACCCCGAATGCGCCCTCCCCGGCCTAGTCGTGAATAAACCCCACCAAGCCAATGAAGTTAACGCCATTTTGAATAATTCCTTCGGTATGTTGGGCATCAACTCAGCCCTCATTGTTAAGAAATATGGGGTTGCCTGAACGGGCGTTGTTGGTTGAAACAAACCTACCGTTATGACCAAGGAAGACATTAAACAAATCGTTCTCGATATCATCGCAGACATCGCCCCCGATGAGGATTTGTCGGCCGTTAAAGCCGAAGTGCGACTGCGCGATCAACTCTCGCTCGATTCCATGGACTTCCTTGATATCGTTATGGAGTTACGCAAAAAGCACGGTATCGAGGTTCCCGAAGCAGACTATGTGCAACTTGCTTCTCTCGACTCCTGCGCCGATTACCTTTTGCCTAAGTTCTTAGCTAAAAAGTAATCCGTCATCGGCACTCTTTAAAAGGCCACGATCTCGTGGCCTTTTTTGTTCAATAAAATACCCCCATCTCCGAGAGGAAAACAGGGGGTAAAATGGTGGAGCCTATCGGGCTTGAACCGACGACCTCTTGCATGCCATGCAAGCGCTCTACCAACTGAGCTAAGGCCCCATAAAGTGGGATAATGAACAAAGAACTAGCCTGTGCTACGGTCAACGCTTTTTTCCCAACCCTCGAGTCTCTGGTTGCCAATCAGGTCGCATGCCTTTGCTTTCTTTGCGTGGCCGATTCAACTGAAAGCCCTGAAGACACGCCTATTAGCCGACCCGCTCATAGTGGGGGCATTCGTATCGCCAAAGAATTTATTGAATCTCTCCCCATCGCTCACTGGGAAGGCCCTATTGAGTTAATTGAATCTGAGAAAGAGGCCGAGCGCGCCATTCACCACCTTCACAAGGAACGTGTTCTAGGGTTTGATACAGAGACTCGTCCATCGCACACGCGTGGCGTATCTTACCTACCCTCAGTCTTACAATTAGCGGGTGAAGATCGCATTTTTGTTTTTCGTTTAGATGTCTGTGGAGGCGTACCCCTAACCTTTCCCCTGCTCTGCCACCCCAAGAAAGCAAAAGTGGGAGTCGCGGTACGGGACGATGTGCGCCATCTCCAAGAACGTGCCCCTTTTGATGCTCCCAGTTTTATTGATATTTCAGACTTCACCAAGAAGGCTGGAATTGAAAACACAGGCTTACGCGCCCTCGTGGCCCATTACTTAGGACTACAAATGAAGAAGTCTAAAAAAATTCAGACTTCCCGCTGGGAACGCGAACTTTCCAAGGAACAAATCAAGTACGCCGCCAACGATGCCTGGTTCAGCCGCGAACTCTATTTGAAATTAGAAAAAGACGGTATTATTCCTTCTTTTGAATAAAACAGGCGAAGCCATCGCTTCGCCTGTTTTGATCCGATGAGATGAGGCAATTACTCGTTCTCTTTGATATCTTTAATATCAATGGTCTTCTTTACGCGCTCGCCCGACTGGGAAGGAAAGTCCTCTAAAAGAGCATGTACCAAAACAGGAATAAGGCGTGGACGATTGATATCGATATAATCGCCATAAACTTCGCCCTCGTAAACTAACATACCTCTTTGGCTGCCCACGACATTTTTATAAATCCTTAAGATTAACTGTGAGGCATTGTGCATGTGAGAGTAACTAGTGCTTTCTCCAGCTGCATGGCTTAAGGTAGGGTAAGTCGTAATCGTTCCATAAGATTCATGGGGTCGACCTTCTGTATTTTTGTTAGAATTGAGAGAAAATTCAAAGGTCACCGTATAATCAGCCGAAGCGCTTTGGCCGTTATCTAAAAACCTCATACCCTTTGCGGTTAAGAGTGGAATTAAGTTTTTTGCCTCAATCTGATATTCCTGACTGCCCTTAAGCGAGGGATCGATCGGCGCTAGGCAAAAGGCTTTTCCCTGAATGTCTTTCAATTCAATGGTGTGAAAAACTCGGCGCTCGATTTCAATTTGTCCGTAATAGCGACTCTGACAACCCGCGAGTACAACCATAGCAAAAATCAGAAGGATAGATTTTGTTTTCATCATTTGTGCAAAAGATAACTTCATCATTCTATGTAAGAGAATTTTTACGACAAGGGGTTAATTCAAACCCATCATCCCAACAAAG
This sequence comes from bacterium, assembly GCA_009926645.1. GTDB lineage: Bacteria > Verrucomicrobiota > Verrucomicrobiia > Opitutales > UBA953 > UBA953. Next base: position 7,047 of record RFOO01000040.1, read on the forward strand.
ATTAACAGGTTTAAAATCGTGAGTCTTTTAGGGCTTAATCAGACTTAATGAATGCTTATCTAGAAGAATTCTAAACTAAGATTTTTCTTCGCGTGCTGCCCAAACCAGAGACAACCAACCTAAAATCATCAGCAACCCACCCAGGGGCGTAATCGCACCCAGCCAGCGTGGCGCACCCAGCGATATCGCATAAAGTGTTGAACTAAAAATAACGGAACCGAAGAACCAAAACCATTTAGGATAAAAGCATAGTGATGGAGAAGATTTTGGGTTAATCGCTCCCACCGCCAAAGCATGCACCAATAAATAAAGTGTCGCTGTATTCCACCAACCAGAGGCCTCAGGAATCAGAGCAAGCTTTGGTTTCAAGGCATGGGCACCGAAGGCACCGAGTGCGATAGCCATCGCACCCATGATACCAGCAGTGACCCAATGTCTATTGGCCATTTAAGCTCCAGCGTCCGCACCTGATTTCTTTTGCGTAAAGGTAAGCCCCTTGTCGCCGACAGCGACAATCACT
>RFOO01000005.1 GCA_009926645.1 bacterium
CCCTGCCCCGCGGTTCGAATCATGGTATTCATGCCGATAATCCGGCCTTCGAAATCAATCAAGGGTCCACCCGAATTTCCCGCATTAATGGGGGCATCGGTTTGGATAAAATCTTGGTAAAGTAAGCCGACACCCGTATCTGAACGACCCAAAGCAGAAACGATGCCTGAAGTAACCGTCATCCCCACACCCAAAGGGTTGCCAATCGCGAAAACGGTATCCCCTACTCGTAATTGATCGCTATCAGCAAAACGAGCACAAGGAAGATTGCGTTCGGGAATTTTTAGAATGGCTATGTCCGTAGAATCATCCGACCCCAAAACAGTAGCTTTAAATTCACGGCGATCAGAAAGCATCACATAAGCAGTCTTTGCTAAAGTATTATTAGGCATCATAACCACATGCCGATTCGTGATAACATAGCCATCGGAGTGAATAATAGTACCCGACCCAAGGCCGATAAACATTTGTACCTCTCCCGTCTGTGAATCGACTTTAATATCGGAGCGATCAAGGCGACCTCTTAACCGACGAATGTATTCAGGCGGTATCGTAGCCGCCGTTCGGATACTCACCACTGAAGGCATAATCTTCGCTAACATATCAGCACTACTAGCGCCATTCACGGATCGATTTAAAGCCCGTGCATCAGATTCAAAACTTACTGCCGCACAAACCACGACGGGAAGAAGCGCTAAGGCGATGAGCAAACGACTCATACTCATCATTGAAACCAAGTCGGCAGGTAAATCAAGCGACCTCAGCGTGCCATCGTGAAACCACCGCCTGGAGCGGAAGGCTCGGCCTCATCTCGATCCTTATTAAATCGCATCGAGAATAAACGCGTCACCCCGCGCTCCTGCATGGTTGCGCCAAAAATGGCATCCGCAGCTGAAACCGTTCGCTTATTGTGTGTAATAACGAGGAACTGAGAGAATTTAGTAAAGTCTCGGATGATTTCCGTAAAACGGGAAACGTTGATGTCATCCAAAGCTGCGTCTAACTCATCAAGTACACAAAGGGGTGATGGCTTTACCATATAGATAGCGAACAATAAGGCCACGGCAGTCATTGTCTTTTGTCCGCCAGAAAGCAGAGAAATAGCCTTTAACTTAGTACCAGGAGGGTTGGCGATGATATCGATGCCACTCTCCAGCGGATCTTCCGACTGCACAAGCTGAAGGTCCGCCGAACCACCGACAAACAATCTCTCGAAAGTGTACTTAAAGTTTTTTCTTACTTGCTCAAAAGTATCGGTGAAAAGTTTGAGAGAGGTTGAATTCAACTCTTCAATCGCTTTGGTTAACTCTTCTTTCGCTTTCCACAAGTCATCGCTTTGCTTGGTTAAAAAGTCATGTCGTTCGCGAAGAGATGAATATTCTTCAACAGCCACGAGGTTAACCGAACCCATACCAGCCATGCGATCGCGCAATTCGGCCATCTCTCGGACTAAAGGAGGCCAGTCCGTCGACTCCAATTTAGCCAAATCTTCGGCCGTTGGTTCACCGCGCACTTCAGAGGTGCGACGTTTTGCAGGGGCAGATTCTTCTTCTGACTCCTCCAAATCATCAAACCCCGTCGCCCCTTCGGGATCCCCTTCTGCCAGCCAAAGTTGAAGACGCCAATCCACTGAGGAAACCTCCAATTGATGATCTGATTGAACTTTCTCACTGATAAATCCGCACTGTGAATTTTGCTCAGCGAGTGAGACTTCCAAAATCTTTAAGCGATTTTCCGTTTCGCGCAGACGTTCCCGATCCACCGATAACACTTTTTCTTCGGACTCTAAAATACCATCTTTCTGACTCAACTCATCGCGCACAGCCGTCAAAGCCAATTGCGATGCCTCAATCTCAGCCGCTCGCTGTAACGAATTATTTCGGGCAGCTTCGGCCTGTGTTTTTAAATCCGCAATTAAGCGCTCATTGTTTTCTGCCTCCACGCGTCGTGCAGCCAAACGAGTTTGGGCATCAGCCCTGCGCGATTCCAAATCCGCCAACTCACGTCCAGCGAGTTCGAGCTTCTGGCGCTGTTCTGCTAAGGAAAGCCTAACTTCTCCCAAAGAATTGCGACGCACATCTGCCTCTTGTCGTCGTTTCTCCACTTCTTGTTCGGCAACCAGAATAGCCTGACGCAACGCCGCCACTTGGCTGTCTTTGGCCGAGAGAGTCTCTTGGGCACGGTCGCGTCGCTGCACGGCTTCAGCCTTAGCTGCCTCTGTTTCAGTCAACTGGCGTTGTTCTCGGGAGAGTCGTTCATCGACAGCCGTCAAAGTAGCTCGGGCAGATTGTTCATCCGCTTGAGCAACGGAGAGTTCCTGTGTGGCAAACTGTGAGGCTGTTCGAAGTTGCGTAACTTGAACCTCATTTTGGTCTATTGCGGACTGCAAAGCTAAGGCTTTTTCATTCAAAGTTGTGAGCTTGTCATTTTCCGTCTCAAGTTGCGCACGCACCGTACGAATTTCGCTTTCTCTTGAGAACACACCCGAACCAGAGCCCGTAGAGACTTTCTTTGGACGGCCTGCAAAAACCAAACCTCGGCGATCCATCAGATCCCCCGAAGTGGTAGCAACGAGGAAAAAATCAAAAGAAGAATGACTCCGCCACCACTGAATGAAATCAGGCAAGCTCTCACAGAGATAACAGCCATCAAAAAGATTAGAAAGTAAACGCTGATGGGCCGATGACTTTGCTTGGACGGCTTGTGCCGCAGGGCGAAGCCAATTGGGCGCACTCACGGGAGAAGGAGTAGCCAAGGGGACTTCCACTTGGAACACGGCACGACCTAATTCGCGCTGTGTAATTTGTGCAACCACACCGGGAAGAAACTCCGAACTCTCCAAAGCGACAGCTTCCGATGCGGCTCCCAAAATATTTTCCAGAGCTCCAGCGACGGAAACATCGGTCACCGTTACCAAATCAGCTAGTGCCAGCGCTTTGCCAGCAGGCACACCTTCCGCAAGCTCCCCGCGCAATACAGCTTTGGCCGCATCAGAAAAACCCTCAAGGCGAGACTGCATTTGCTCCAACATGCCCAACTGTGCAGAAAGCTTAGCTACTAACCGATCTTGTTCGGAAATCGATAACTGCAAATTACGGAACTGTGTCAGCAACTCACGTCCAGCCTCCATGCTGGTTTGTTCTGCGGCTCGAGCCGACTGCAGGTCAGCATGACGTGCACTAACGACTCCAGCACAATCATTGGCTCTTTGCTCAACGGCAATACGCTCATCCCTCGCCTGTGACAATGAACTCGTGAGGTCGACTTGTCGTGCCTGATAACCACGCAAATCAACTTCAAGATTCGTGACATCAGCTCGAGCACGAGTCATTTCACCTTCAGCGACTAAAACATCTTGGCGAGCCTGTCGTAAACGCGCCTCGGCTTCAGCGAGTGAACGCGTCGACTGGTCAACTTCAGCGGTTTTTTCTCGGAACGAAGCATCTGCCTGACTCACATCGCTGGCGACAGCGGTTTTGACATCGGAACTTCCTTGTAGACGGGCGGAGAATTCGGCAATGGCCTGCTCAGCCTCGGCTGCTTCGTGTCGAATATCCTTGAGACGTTGAGTTAAATCGGTGGCGCGTAAATCGGCGGTTCGGGCTTCGGCCTCAGCATTTTCTCGGGCGGTGCGAATTTCAAAAAGAGCCTGCTGCGCTCGTTGCACTTGTTCGGCCAGTTCAATTCTGGCTGCACGTGTAGTGCTCAGGGCTGCTTCGCGATTTCTTAAATCTTCTGCCAAGCCATTAACTTCTTCCCGACAGAGAGTGGCGTCGGTCTCGAGCTTTTCTACCTGTGCTTTACGTTCAAAAAACTGCTTTGCTTGCCACGCTAAATCTAAATGCGAGAAGCGATGCTTCAAACGGCGATACCGCAGAGCTTTTGAGGCTTGTCGACGCAAACTCGCAATTTGACGTCCCACTTCTCCAATCACATCGGTTACTCGAGCCAAATTAGCATCAACGCCTGACAACTTATTGAGCGCTTCTTTACGCTGTGATTTATAGCGAGTGATTCCTGCGGCCTCCTCAAAGAGTGTGCGTCGCTCAGCAGGATTAGCCGAGAGAACTTGGTCGATTTGACCCTGCACCATAAAGGAATAGGACATGCGCCCAACCCCCGTATCCATAAACAATCGCTGTATATCTTTTAAACGAGCCGGTTTGCCGTTGATAAAATAATCGCTCGCACCTTCGCGATAAAGGCGACGCATCACAGAAACCTCAGCGAAAGCTGTTCCCAATTCTCTTTCGCAATCGGTAAAAACTAATTCGACTTCACATTGGGGCATCGGTTTACGCCGATCGGTTCCACTAAAAATGACGTCTTGCATGCTTTGACCACGCAAGGATTTGGCACTTTGCTCACCAAGCACCCAGCGAATCGCATCGACGATATTCGATTTACCGCAGCCGTTGGGGCCCACGACAGCCGTAATTCCAGGCCCGAGCTCAATCCGAGTGCGGTCTGCAAAACTTTTAAATCCGTTGGCGACGATTTCCTTGAGGTACATCGAGGGGTGGTTAGGCAACGATTGCCCTAGGATAACCTCGCCGCAAGGCGAGATATAGGCATTTCGGGGTGAGTTATTCACGATGAAAAGCCGGTTTCGTGATTGACGACCCCTCCCTCACTCTGTTGCCTCGACCCTCCAACTGCTACTATGTCTGTAGAAATCAAGATTCGCAAAGGTGAGACCGTCGATAAAGCTCTCCGCCGTCTTAAAAAGAAGGTCGACCGTGAAGGCATCATCAAAGATGCACGTGCTAAGCGTGGCTACGAAAAGCCCTGCGAGCGTCGCCGTCGTAAAGAGAAAGTGAAGAACTTTAACAGTTATCTCCGCAAGAAGTGGGACAACGCCTAATCCTAGGCTAATCCTCTTTCCCAAGACCCGCCTCTCCGGCGGGTCTTTTGTTTTCAATAAAAACAAAAAGGGCCGAACCCGAAGGTTCGACCCAATGAAAACGATGCGACCAAGAATTAGCGCAAGAAGAGCAATTCTTGATAGGAAGGCAATGGCCAGTACTCGTCAGCCACTACTTCTTCAAGAGTATCCGCTGCGGCACGAACCTTCAACATTGCTGGCAGAATCTTATCGCAAGCATGGCGGGCATTGCCGTGGCTATCATCCTTCGACTCACTGCGAAGCTTATCGAGAGAATCTAAAGCCGAAGCCAAGTCGTCAGCCAAGCTGATGACTTCCTTGCGGAGTTTTCCACCAGACTTCGAGTCGGCAACAGGTGTTAAATCGGCGGCATACTTGAGAGCTGCAGGCAAGAGCAAGGTGCGACCAATATCCGAAACCAGTTTGGATTCAGTATTGATGGTCAGAACATAAGAGTGAGTGTAGATTTCTTCACGAGAAACTAACTCTTCTTTGCTCAAGACATTCTGGCGCTCGAAAACTTCAATCGTCGACTTAGCAACAATTTCAGGAAGGGCATCCGGTGTCGTGCGAAGATTCTTCAATCCACGCTTAGCGGCTTCTTTATGCCATTCTTCCGAGTAACCATTGCCATTGAAGATAATACGACCGTGCTTAGTCAGGATGTTCTTCAGAACAGTCTGCAGAGCTGCATTGAAATTGCCCTTCTCTGCTTTGATTTCTGCAGCTAAATCATCGGCGAGTTTATCCAACGAATCAGCCATGATGGTGTTCAGGACTGTCAAAGGACCAGCGACGGAGAAGGATGAGCCTACAGCGCGGAACTCGAACTTATTACCCGTAAAGGCAAAAGGACTGGTTCGGTTACGATCGCCAGCATCTTTAGGCAGAACAGGTAGAGTATCCACACCCAGAGTCATGGTGCCACCTTTACGAGAACTGGAGGCAGAACCGCTCTTCTTCACTTGCTCAATCACTTCGTTGAGCATGTCGCCAAGATAGATGGAGATGATAGCGGGAGGAGCTTCGTTCGCTCCGAGACGGTGGTCATTACCAGCAGAGGCAACCGATGCTCTCAGTAAACCTTGGTGTAAATCAACCGCACGGATAACCGCAGAACAGAAGGCAAGGAATTGAGCATTTTCATGAGGAGCCGAACCTGGCTCCAAGAGATTGCCCACGCCGGCACCACCGAGCGACCAATTAACGTGCTTACCCGAGCCATTCACGCCCGCAAAAGGCTTCTCAGCCAAGAGGCAGACGAAACCATGTTTAGCAGCCACACGCTTTAATAGCGTCATGGTCATCATTTGGTGGTCGTGGGCTACGTTGGCAGATTCGAAAATCGGGGCGACTTCATACTGAGCAGGAGCGACCTCATTGTGACGGGTCTTGATTGGAATACCGAGTTTGAAGCACTCGCGTTCAGTTTCCATCATACAAGCAAGGACGCGATCTGGAATCGTACCGAAGTATTGGTCTTCGAACTCTTGACCTTTCGCAGGCTTAGCACCGAAGAGCGAACGGCCACAGGTATAGAGGTCAGGGCGAAGATAGAATAAACGAGAATCAATCAAGAAGTACTCCTGTTCAGGGCCACAGGAAGCACTGATAAATCCTGCTTTCTTGCCGAAGAGCTCGAGCACACGATGAGCAGCCTTATTTAAGGCATGCATGGACCTAAGCAGAGGTGTCTTCTTATCCAGAGCTTCACCCTTCCATGAAACGAATGCCGTAGGGATGCAAAGTGTCGACCCGTTCTCTCCATCAAAAATGTACGCAGGAGAAGTGACATCCCAAGCAGTATATCCACGAGCTTCGAAAGTTGAACGAAGACCTCCATTGGGGAAGGAAGAAGCGTCAGGTTCGGCTTGGATTAAAGCTTTACCCGAGAACTGGGCTAAAGTGCCAGTACCGTGAGGCTCAAAAAAGGTATCATGCTTCTCAGCAGTCGATCCAGTGAGGGGGTGGAAAACGTGAGCATAGTGAGTCGCACCACATTCGAGCGCCCAATCTTTAATAGCTGAAGCAACGACGTCGGCAGCTGCACTGTCCAACTTAGCACCAGACTCGATGCAGTTCTTAAGCGCCTTAAAGATGTCCTTCGGCAAACGCTTTTCCATTTTCTCGAGCGAGAAAACATTTTGGCCATAGATTAAATCGATTTTCTCATTACGAAAATCGAAGGTGCTCTGCAGGCGTGGTTGCGAAGCAATTGACTCAATTGCATTTCGACGGGCTGGATTGGTACTCATTGTTGGGGGATTAGAAAGGATTAAGGTGTTTAATTTCACACAGAAACAGCACTCTATGTGCCACGGCACAACCCCGAATGATTCACATAAAGTTTTGCTTAAAAATAGTCATTTGTGTCTATTTTTAGACTTTCATTCTAATTATTTCCAAACATAGGCTAAACGAACAAAATAGGCGGTGTCGGTACTGACCTGATTCACCTGGGGTTTAGAGCGATAATCGTTGGAAAGACCCACTTTTAATGAAAAAGGGCCAGCATTTCGAAGAAGGCTCAGAGTGGTTTCTTGGTGAACAATGTAATCGGATAAATTTTTCAGCGCTGGAACCAAGGAAACGCTGATGTCTAAGCCAGTCCAACCAAAGTCTTCCTGATAAATCACGCCCAAATCAGCCGAAGGGGCAGAAATATCAGTATTTCCCAAATCGGAGTATCGCTCAGTTCGGTGGGCGAGACCCAAAAGTCCGTCCAGCTTTCCTTTTTCGGTCGTAAGCAAACGTAATCCTAAACCCGCAGCATTCACGGATAAGAAGTCGATATGCTGAGCTCGGTCATATCCCGTATCCGTTCGCACGTAACCAAAAGACGCCTGAACCGGCTTGGTCTCATAAGATAGCTTCGCATGAAAATTATCTGCCGAAACTTCTCCCCGGTCGGATTGACGAACTAATCGGAAACTTCCTTTAAAATCGCTCGTCTCATTCGTTCCAACAAATTGAAAGCCCACACTCAGCCCACTGGTCGTGCTCGTACCTGAGCGACCAGAAAGATCTAAATCTGCCTGCCTTGTCCAAATACGAGAACTTTTCTCATCTTGAGAGGAGGCTGGCACATCAATCGATGCAGCGATTAGTAAATTAGCCCAAACCGACAGGATTAAAACAAAGATTTTTTTCATTTAGCGATGGTGAAAGGATGATGACTCTGGATTGCCAACCCGAAAATGCCTGTTGTGATTAAATTATGCAGCTAGATGCCGTTATCATCGGAGCAGGTCCAGCAGGGCTCGCGGTGGCCCACGAAATGCATCGAGCTGGTGCACGCGTCAAAATCATCGAACCATCCAATCGCGTTGGTGGCTCAATACGTACCATCAGTGAAGAGGGTTGGTTGGTGGAAACTGGGCCAAATACTTTGCAAACAGAAAGCGATGAAGATATTAAACTACTCGAGTCCTATGGATTAAAAAGTTCGATGCTTTTGGCAGAACGTGAATCGGCTAAACGCTACATTCTCTCTCGCGGAAAACTCCACGGTTTAACCTCAAGCCCAGCTTCCCTATTCACGTCTAATCTTTTAAGTTTTACAGAAAAACTTCGCTTACTCGCTGAGTTTTTTATTCCAGGCCAAACGATTAAAGAGGAAACCGTTCAACATTTTATGGAACGTCGATTTGGCCGCGGAGTGGCCAATCTACTAGCCGACCCCTTTATCTCGGGCATTCATGCGGGAGACCCCCAGCGACTCGTTTTACAAAACTGCTTTCCCACTTTAAGTGAGTTAGAAAAGAAGCATGCTTCAGTTCTGTTTGGTTTAATGCTTAAGAAAAAAAGCCCTCGCCGTATCATCGGATTTAAAGGTGGCATGCAGGAACTAGCCAACGCCTTGGCCCAGCCTCTCAGGGCAGAGTCTTTAGAATGTGGCGCAGTTCTCTCTCTGATACAAAGAGATCAAAAAGGGTGGCAGGTGGCTTGGCGCAATACCTCCGGACAAGAAAACGGTGCTTGGACAAAAAAAATCGTGGTCACTGCACCTCACTGGCAATGGAACTCCCTCCCTTTTGACCTCAAACTCAAAAACACTCTCCGTGAATGGGAAAGCGCCGAATCTGCCCCCGTAACTGTTATCGCTCAAGGCTATCGAAGAAGCGACATTCAGCATCCGCTGGATGGGTTTGGTTTTTTGGTACCCCACCAAGAAAATCGTAGCCTGCTAGGTTGCCTATTCCCCTCAGCCATTTTTCCGTATCGTGCACCCGAGGGCAAAGTTTTGCTCTGTAGTTTTATAGGAGGCAGTCGTCGACCTAATCTAGCGCACTTAAGCGACGACGAGCTCCGCCACCATTTACGTCGAGAACTTAGCTCAACACTAGGAATTCAGCATGAACCTGAGAAAGAATGGATTCAGCGTTGGGATCGTGCGATTCCCCAATATGTCGTGGGTCAAAGTCGACGCGAGGAAGCCCTAACTCGGGCTGAAGAAAATAATCCTGGTCTTTACTTTCATGGCGCGTTTCGCGGCGGCATCTCCCTTATGCAAGTCATTCGCCGGGGTCACCAATTAGGACAAGAGCTGCTGACCTATTAAGAATGACGAGGCGGTTCAGGGAGATGCTTAATTACCCATAACGCAGGAATCATTAGCATAGCACCGACGACATAAACCCAGAAATGCGAACCCGTTTTGAAGTAAAGCAAGGCTGCACTCAATGGTCCAATCACCCGAGCGAGAGAACCCGCTGAACGCAGGATACCTAAATTGCGACCTTGATCACTCGCACTGGAATAAAGAGAGGCTAAAGAAGAGATGCTTGGAAGAATGAGGCCTGTCGCAAAAGAAATTAAACCCATTCCCACATAAAAGAGAGGCTTGGCCCAAGAAACCGTTTGGCCAGGCATCGCGGAGGAAGGAACCGAAGCGATTAGCCCAAAAGCCAAGATGGCGATACCCATTCCTAGCATAACCACTTTGCGCTGCCCTAAACTTTTGCCAACAAACCGCGCCAAACCTTGAGCAAGAATGAGACAAGAACCGTTAAAAAGAAATAGGGCTACATTATCCCGCGGACTGTAGGCAAACAGTGCAAAGGTAAGAAAAACAATGGTATTTTCCATCCCCGTAAATGCGATTTGATAAATTAAATTAGCCAAAGAGGTACGACGAACGGAGGAAGATTCAACATTCGCTAAATCAAAAATGGAAGGCCGTTTCGCATCATGCTGTGCACGATTTTTCTCTGATAAAGTTTCTGGGAACAACAGCCAAACCAAGATAAAGTTAATCAAAGCTAAACAGGCGGAAAGAAAAGCAGGCAAAGAAAAGGGATTTAACCCGAGGGCGTAATCAACCAGGTGAGGGTGTGTATCCAGCGGAGCACTTAAACCACCAATAATAGGACCAATGAGAAAGCCTAGGCCAATCGCAACACCGACCACCGCCATCCCCTTGGTTCTCTCTTTTTCTTCCGTCACGTCGGCAGCGGCTGCACTGGCTACGGCAATATTGCCGGCCATCATGCCACAAATAAATCGGGTCAAAACCACCACCCAAAACTGCGCCGCAAAAATCCAGAGAATATAAGAAAATGCGCTACCAGCTAAAGTGATGATTAAAATACGACGACGGCCGAAACGATCGGAAAGCGAACCCCAAATAGGCGAAAAAACAAACTGCAACAGGGAATAGAGCGTACTAAGCAGTCCTCCAAATAAGACGGCCTTAATAAAAGGGGTTTCTCCACCAAGCCATTCTGCTGCAGCACTCAGCCCCCCAATCAAAGTTCCCGAGGTACCCTCCGCTTGAATGTAGTGAGTGAGTAAATGAGGGAAAAGCGGAATGATAACACTGAAGCCAACGATATCCATCAACACGGTTAAAAAAATTAACCCGAGAATTCTTCGTTGAGGCAAAGCTTGGCGCATGACGCAAAAATGAAGAGGCTCGGTCGAATCGCAAACAAAAGAGCATTCTTGCGGATAATTAAAAGTTTATTAAAAAAACAGGTATGTGGCGCCTTCTGTCTCTCTTGCTTGTCTGTGGTATTGAATTGCATGGCACCGAATTCACTCCGCCTAAACAAGTCTTAATCGTAAAAGAGTTGGCGGACTTTAACGATGAATCCTATGGTCAGTCGGTCGAAAAAGTTTTGAGCGAGTTCGAGAAGCGAACCGGAATCGCCCTAAAACCTGGGCCCCTACGCAAATGTGCCCTAAAAATTTCCACGCAATCAGGCCAAGGTTTATCGACACCCAAGCCACTCATACGTGCCTTAGGTCATGCCTTAATCAAACGCGGTTTTATGCGTCACGAGATCATTCTGTGTGATGTTCGAATAGAAACTCTGCGTGACTGTGGCTTTCTCCCCGATTCACCCAACGATAAACAAGCTTTTGAGGGCTATCCAGTCGTAGCTTTTGAGCCCAACGCCCTTCTCTGGTCAAAAGATAAAAGATTATTTTATGAAAACCAAGTAATGCCTCGACCAGGCACACCCCCAGTTCCATGGGGAGATGCACGTATTAGTCTTTTACCCAAAACCTTGGTCGATGAAGTTGATTTTTGGATTAACCTACCCGTGCTTAGCGATGGCAAAGCTCTTGGTGTCCATGGTGCTATTGCCGCAGCCTCGTTGGGGACTTTAATCAACGCCGATCGATTCATGGATAACCCCTACAACGCCACCAAGGTAGCCGTAGAGGTCTGTGCTTCTCCATTATTATCCGAAAAAAATGTTCTATCGATTTTATCTTTCGAAAGTTACCAGATTCTGGGCGGACCCAATTTTGACGCCAACTGGTGCAAATCAGAACGCACTTTGATGGCGAGTGCGAACCCTGTCATCATCGATTTCCTAGGTTGGCAAAAAATGAATGCCGGACGGGCGGAGAGAGGCATCGAAGAGATACGTCCCGAGCCACCCATTTTTAATGCGGCTAATGCTGGCAACATTCGCCTAGGATCCTGCAAGCCTTCGGAAATCTTTTTAATTAAAATGCCCTCCGAACTTTAAACACGTCTATGTTCAATCAAATTAAACAACTCTTGGCTCCTTTGCGCTACTGGCGCGAGTTGCCGCTTCGCGAATGCGGAGATCGACCTGCACTTTCCCAAAAACCTAATCAACGTATTCCCTCGATTGTCTATCAAACTTGGGAAGATAATTTATTTGGTAAAAGCCACCTGGAAGAGATTCATCGTTTTCGTGATTTAAATCCTGAATTCGACTTCGTGCTTTTTAATCGGATTCAGCGAGAAGACTACTTGAAGCAACAATGGGGAAACCATCCAATTTATTCAATCTACCAAAAATCTCTTTTTGGACCGATGAAAGCGGATATTTTTCGGTACTGTTTACTAGCAGACCGCGGAGGATTTTATTTTGATATTAGCAAGGGCTGTTCCGTCCCCCTCCAGCAATTGTATCAAAAAACAACAGAAGCCCTCATCACTTTTGAGCCCCATGAAAATCCATCTCTGGTAAATTCTCCTGCCCTGCAACACTTGCAACACCCGACAAAACTCGTGCTACAGTGGGGATTTGGATTCGCTCCCCAAAATCCCATTTTAGAGAAAATGATAGAGAACATCTGTCGCCACTACCCCCTCTACCAAGGTAAAGTTTTTGCTTCGCCAAAAAATGCTATTCGCGAACTTACCGGTCCGCTCATGTTCACTAAAACCGTCCATGAAGTACTCGCCGAAGGACCGCTTCCTCACTTAGAGCAGTGCGGTATCGATTTTAATAACTTCGGCATTTTTGCCCTAAAAGGCTCAAAAGTAAGGTACATGACAGCTCCCGCTTACACCAAAGCGAAAAACTGCCCCATCGTACTTTAGATCTCTAAAAAGAGTTAAAGCTTAATGCCCAGAGCTTCTGCCGCGGTGGCTCGCTCTTCCAATAACTCTTTTTCGGTAATAGCGATTTTGCTACGCGAAAATTCATCAAGAGGTAAACCTTGGACAATTTCCCAGGATCCATCAGCTTTAGTCCGTAAAGGATAACCAAACATAATTCCTGGAGTGATGCCATAATCACCCTTAGAGAGAACCGCTACAGAATGCCACTCGCCGGCAGGCGTTGGAAAGTGCAGGCTTCGCAAAGTATCCAAGGCGGCATTGGCAGCAGAGGCAGCCGAAGAGGCACCTCGAGCCTTGATGACGGTGGCACCACGCTTTTGTACATCGCCCACAAAAGTATCTTTGAGCCAAGCCTGATCTGCAATGACCGCTGTGGCTGGCTTACCCTGAATGGTGGCATTAGTAAAATCAGGGTACTGAGTCGATGAGTGGTTGCCCCAAATCGCGACATTCTTTACCGCAGAATGATGAACTCCCGCTTTTTTCGCGAGTTGTGATTTTGCACGGTTTTCATCGAGACGTGTCATGGCAAAGAAATTTTCTTCGCGAAGACCAGCGGAAGAACGAAGTGCAATGAGGGCGTTCGTGTTACAGGGATTACCGACAACAAGAACTTTAACACTCTTTTTGGCGTTTCGGGCAATGGCATCACCCTGACCAACGAAAATCTTTCCGTTAATACCCAAAAGGTCTTTGCGCTCCATACCATCTTTACGAGGAACTGCGCCGATGAGTAGGCACCAATCAGCATCTTTAAAACCTTCGTTTAAATCTCCCGTTGCTACCACGTCGGTTAAAAGTGGGAAAGCGCAGTCTTCGAGTTCCATGACAACTCCATTCAAGGCATTGAGACCTGGCCCTACTTCAATAAGATTGAGCGCCACGGGCTGATCGGGACCAAACACTGCACCCGAAGCCAGACGGAAGATTGCGGCGTAACCGATGTTGCCAGCGGCACCAGTTACAGCGACGCGTATAGGAGTCTTAGTAGCCATAGAGGAGACTATCTAGTTACGACTTCCCTGCGGTGTGAAGCGGAAACTTACAACTCCAACTCGCCCTGCATGAAATCTTCACTGGCTGGGGCGGAAAGACTGTCCTTAATAAGTTGGGCTAAAGGGAGGTGGGTGCGACCCTCTAAACTGCATAAAGCCCTGATAATTAAAGCGGAAGCAAGAGCATCGTAGAGTGCACAATGAAAGCGTCGCCGGTCGCTTGGGCAGTAACGTTCAGCCCATTGATTAAGCCGATCGCTCAACTTGAGTCTTTGGATTAAAACACTGAGTTTATATTCCCCCAGTGAGGGCATCCAAGCTCGAGCCAATCGACAGGAGTCAATCCATGGACCCCAGTCCGCCACCATTTCTTCCGAAATAAAAGCAGGTACGGCAGCGGGCCTAGGCCAAGTATCGCGCAACAAACGTGATTCAACGGCTGCATGATGGGCGATAAATAAACCTCCAGCCCTTAAATTCAGCCAAAAATCCCAATCTGCTTCAAAGGGACTGGTCTCCTTAAAGTTATGGTCACTGAGTCCGTGACATTGTGTATCGACCACCGGAACAGGGAGTCGCGGAGCATGTAAACGAGAACGGGCTGAAACAATCTCCCCACCCTGAAGCGTAACCACACCACTTTCGATAACACCAGTCTTGGAACTGCCCTCGAAGTCTATGACATGCAAAGGCAGTTGCGACCAGATGAGCGGAATGGCAGGCACTCTAAAACTCGCTGTAAATTTGACCGAGAATAGTCAGCTCACCCTCCAAGTCGACTAAAGCCATATTCCCATAATTGGGATCGTTAATCATACCGTGAAACCAAGCGTACCGCTCCACAATATCGAGTTGTTCCAGCTTAGGAATAATCGTGCGCATGAAGTTGGCGATATCGTTCATTTTGTAAGCATTATCCTCCAACTTTTTTACGTGGAAATCAGCAATCCCCATCTCCGTTAGCCAAACAGGACGATTATCATACATACGTGAATACTTGTTAATACGATCCACCAAACGCTGCGCATCGCGCTCTCCATAATCTTTCACATCTAAATAACAATAATCATGCATGTTTAAGAAATCCATGCGGTACTTACGCTCTTTCGCTGCAGCCATAAAATCGCGCATCCATTTTCCGAAAGGATTGCCGCAAGCGGGAGCACTTAAACGCATACCCGTTTTTTCCAAGAAAGGCCAAACCTCTAAAACTTTTTCGACAGGAATATAAGCCTGATCCGAGTGATCAGGCTCGTTAAAGCAAAGTAAAGTATGCGCACCCGAAGCTTTAATCCGCTCCACTTCTTCATAGAACTTATCCTGACCATTACGAAAACCCCAGGCCATCGGGAAAAATTCTACCCCACGAGGCATTGCCCGTGTTTCCTCAGCATGCCAATTATAAGCCCAACTAACGTTTAACTGTCGAAGGGAGTTAAAGAAAATATTGTGGGGTGATTCGTAATATCCAATACCCTTTTTCTTCGAATGCTTTTTGAAGGCATTACACCCCGTGGCCAGCATCGTGCCAGCCGCTAAGGCGGGGGTTAACGATATAAATTCTCGGCGATTCATATTGGTGAGTAAAATTTATCTCCACTCATGCTTAGGATAGCGACCTTTTAAATCTTTTTTTACCTGCTCGTAAGACCCCTTCCAGAAGGCATCCAAATCGGTTGTCCGTTGCTGAGTTCGGCGAGCAGGCGATTGTATACACACGATGAGTGGAATTTTTCCTTGGCACACCCTTAACTTGACACCTGAAACATCATAAAGTTCCTGCACGGTGGCCTCAATCAATGCCTCGCCACTTGGGGTATATTCAATGGCTACGGGAGTTTTTTTACGGGGTAGAACCAGTTTTTCAGGGCAATACGCATCCAACGTCATTGCCTGGACCTCGTCTAGCCACCCCCTGGCAACCGACATCACTGGTCGATCTTTAATGTCTTTGTAAGCAACAGCCCCAGCACAAATCTGTTCAACCACCAGCCGACGCCCCTCTTCATCAAAAAGGGGGACAGCACATTCCGGACAATGCTTAGCCAAAAAATTCACCCGACAAATCCAACGATCGACTGTCGCATCCCATCGCTCCAATTCAAGCCGACCTGCCATCACTTCTGTGGCCAAAATTTGGCT
>RFOO01000041.1 GCA_009926645.1 bacterium
CCTCGCTGCCAATAAAACAGCCATTGAGCAAACCGCAGCTAAGCCTGCTGGAATTGAGCGCAAAGCCTTACCTGAAAAAGCACCGAAAGATGAGCAGTGGATTTCTCCTTTCGGAAAGCTAACAACCAAGGCCATGGATGCTTCGATTGCTGCCGCTCCAACACCTGAAGCCAAAGCTGAACTCGAAGCCCAGAAGAAGCCCTATTCTCTTCTTTACACCTACTCTCTCATTATCGCCTTGGTTTGTGGTACGGCTGGTTTACCGCACATCTTGGTTCGATTCTATACCAACCCTGATGGTGTCGCCGCAAAACGTACCACGATGTGGGTTATGATTCTGATTGGTGTGTTTTATGTCTTCCCTCCAGTTTATGGAGTAATTGGACGTTCTCTTTCTCCTGAACTCTACGCAGCCGTTGGTGCAAAGGGAACAGACAAAGTCGTCCTAGAACTTCCGACACTACTTGCTGGAAAAGACCATGCCTTACTGGGATCGATTCTGTCGGGCATCACTTGCGCAGGAGCCTTCGCTGCGTTCATGTCCACTTTCTCTGGCTTACTCGTCTCCATGACGGGTGCTTTGGCCCACGATGTTTACGGTCGAATCCTGAAACCCGACTCCACTCCTGAACAGCGCCTGCGTGCTTTCAAATGGGCAGCGATTCTCATTGGCACTGTTTCTATTCTTCTAGGCATGCAAGTCGAAGCGTTGGAAATCAACTTCATGGTTGGCCAAGCTTTCGCCATCGCAGCAGCGAGCTACTTCCCTCTTCTATTCATGAGTGTCTGGTGGCGTGGTATGACCATGAAAGGGGCGGCCGCTGGAATGCTCGGAGGCGGCATCACAGCTCTCATTGCCATCTCATTTACCTCGATTTCCGATGTGGCAGCAGCTGGTGCGAAAAAATTAACCGATGCCGCTCAAGTGGCAGTATACTGGTCAGAACGTCCCATTGCGAGTAACATCAAGCAATTCTGGATTGATCATCCCCTCGCTCGAATCCTCTGCGAGCAACCAGCCATCTGGGCTGTACCACTATCAATCACCCTCATGATTGTTGTCTCGAAGGCCACCGCGAAGACTATTCCCAGCGATGTACGCATGAAGATGCTGGTTTTACACGCGCCGGAGGCTCTCGGACTCAAGCAAGAGTATATTAAAGAACACGAAGGTTTAGGCCACTAAGGTCTAATAACCCTCTTCTTAGCCGGAGATATCCGAGCCAAACCCAAACTTGAAACTTGGAAGTCTCAAGCGGTGGGTCTTTGCTATTCGAGTGAATAAGAACCTAAGAGACGACGACTACACCAGCCGGTCCTCGATTCCGATTTTTGCCATCGCTCTGTCAATCGTCGCTCTCGTCTCGAGCATACTCATGTCATATCGAGGTGCCACGGTTTATCTTGGCCTGGACACAGATCCCTACGGACGTGACATCATGGTGGGCACATCGGTGGGCATTCCTATGGCGATTGCTGGTGCCATCAGTGCTTACCTTGCCGGACAGGATCAATCTAAAGGATTACTGCGCTCACTCGCTTACGGTCTTCTTGTCGCCAACCTGCTTGTTCCCTGTGCTTGGGGTATCGTCGTCCTGATGAAATAAAATGCCTAAAACACTCATCATCGTCACACGCGGTAGCCCCTTAGCCTTACAACAAGCGCAGGATGCCGCTCGCAATATTGAGCAAACTTTACATCTAAAAACAGAAACGCGCATACTGACGACGACGGGAGATCGCCAAGCTACTTGGTCGCTCGAAAAACAAGGTGGCAAAGGACTCTTCACCGCCGAACTCGAGCAAGCTCTTTTGAAAGGCGAAGCTGATGTCGCCATCCATAGTGCGAAAGATTTGCCAACGGAAATGCCCGCTGGCTTGGCCATTGCCTCCTGCTTGGCTCGCCAAGACCCGCGCGATGTCTTGGTCAGACAGAAAACAATCCTTACACCGAACATCATCGCCACACTGAACTCCGCGGAAACGTTGATACCCGCCTGAAAAAAATCGCTCAAGGTGAAGCCGAGGCTTCGTACCTTGCGGCCTCTGGACTGAATCGTTTAGGAATAACCCACTGGGAGGGTCTCTGTTTTGAGCCAGTTGAGGTAAGCAAAATGGTACCTGCAGCCGGCCAGGGTGCTGTCGCAATTCAATGCCGACAAACCGAGGTCAGCCGTTTCTTGCAAGTGGGGTGTGCGCAAACCTTTTTTGCCGTAAATGTGGAGCGACTGTTTCTTCGTAAATTAGGCGAAGGATGTCATACCGCCTTTGCCTGTCACTACGCCCAGCAAAAAATTTTCCTCTACCGCGCGGATTTTGGGTATCGCGAGTTTACTTTTCCTGTGAAGGATTTGACCGCGGCTGACTCTTTAGCAGATTCTATTTTAGCCCAGTTATTACCTCGTTAATCATGTCTAAACTCCCTTTACGCGATCGACATATCATTCTCACTCGTCCCGAAGGACGAAGTGCTGAGTGGAAGTCGATTTTAATGGAAGCCGGAGCTTCCGTAGCCGAATTGCCACTCATCGAAATCTCGTTTGAACCCGATGCGATTGTTCTAACCGAGGTTTTTGAGGGGATTGGAGAGTATGATTGGCTCATCTTTACTAGCCCGAATGGGGTGCGCGGTTTTTTTGACCGTTTCTTCGAAAGATTTGCCGACATTCGCTCGATTGGTGGCATGAAGATTGCCTGCGTAGGTCCAGCAACCGAAAAAGCGGTCCGTTCTTACCACTTGGAACCTGATGTGACCTCGGAACAAGCCGATGCCCTTTCACTCGGTCAAAAACTGACCAGCAGTTTCGATATTGAGAACCAGAAAATCTTGCTCGCCACTGGTAACCTCAACTCTCCTGAACTCGCCTCCCTCTTACTCGATCAAGGTATGGCCATCGTTGATACGCTGAAAGTTTATGCAACGGAGGAACGTCCAGTGACCGAGTCACCCGAAGCCGCAGAATTTCGTCGGCGCGGTGCAGATGCGATTGTTTTTGCCAGCCCTTCAGCGGTTGAATCGTTCATTCATCAAGCCGCCTCACTTCGGCCAGAGGCAGGGGCACGCCAGCCCCGTGCGGTTGCAATCGGACAAACTACCGCAGAGACGATTAAACGTTCTGGCATTCCATTAGCAGCCACAGCCAGTGCTCCCACTGCCAAAGCGATTCGCGACGCCATCATCGAAGCTCTGCAGCCATGATTGGTTCCACCCGAGTCAAAGTTTGTGGCATCACTCATACGGCCGATGCCGCCATTGCTTGTGATTGCGGCGCCGATTTTATTGGCGTCAATGTTTGGCCTGGCTCGCCTCGCTTCGTTAAACCCGAGCAGCGAAAATCTTTGTTGCGCGAAATTCCTGAGTCTAAACGCGTTGCTGTGGCGGTTAATCCCACGGTGAGCGATGCCGCTTCACTCATCGCCGAAGGTTTTGCTATCCTACAAATTCATTTTGATCCAACGACCAAAGCTTGCGACGTCGAAGCCATCTCCCAAAAAATAGGACCATCCCGTCTTTGGCTGGCACCTAAACTCCCCGATGGTGCGACATGGCCCAAAGAAATCTTACCTTTAGCCGATACCTTTTTACACGATGCTCATGCCAAAGACTCTTTTGGAGGCACTGGTAAGTTAGCCGACTGGAATCGCTTTAAGACGCTCAAAAACACACACTCAGACAAAACCTGGATTCTTGCAGGGGGGTTAAGTCCACAGAATCTAAAGGGGGCTTTAGAGGCCTCGGCAGACTTTATTGACCTAAATAGCGGGGTTGAACTCTCTCCAGGCCTGAAATCTGCCGAAAAACTGGCCGAAGTCAGAGTCCTCTTGCTTAATTATAAGCAAACATAAATTGTCACAGGGGTGTCTAAGACTTGGCACGGCCTTTGCATTAGAGGACTTGCTCAACCACAAACCCAAACTAAACTAAAACCACTACTATGAAGCTCGTCGTCGCCATCATCAAACCCTTCAAACTCGAAGAAGTGAAGGACGCTCTCGCCGAAATCGGCATTGAGGGTATGACCGTCACTGAAGTCAAAGGTTTCGGCCGTCAAAAAGGACACACGGAAATTTACCGTGGTTCCGAATACACGGTTGATTTCTTACCCAAGGTGAAAATCGAAGCGGCCGTGGCCGATGAACAGGTCGAGAAGGCTATCGCTACTATTTCCAAAGCTGCTCATACTGGCAAAATTGGCGACGGAAAGATTTTCGTACTCGGCTTGTCCGACGTCGTTCGTATCCGCACCGGTGAGCGTGGCAGTGCTGCCATCTAATTCAACAACCCCAGGTTGAACATCAAGGGCGACCCAACGGTCGCCCTTTTTGTTTTTTCTGCTGAAGTTCCAATCGGTTTAGACGGCTTGCCTTGCGCTCTCCTCCGACAGGGGCTATAGGATTGTCATGCATGCAACCCGCCTGCGTTTAACGCTTTGCTTGATGAGCCTTATTGTCTGCTTGGCCGGCTGTGGCCCGCAAGAGGATACCGCTACCCGCAAAGCCCGCGAAGGCGTGTTAGTCATCAATAATTCTGCTGAACCATCCAGCCTGGACCCCCAGCAAATTACGGGACTCCTCGAAGCCCGAATTGTCTCGGGATTGTTTGAGGGACTGATGATCTACAATCCTGTAACCCTCGAGCCAATGCCCGGGGTTGCCGAAAGTTGGTCAAGTTCTGCCGACGGCAAAGTATGGACTTTTAAGCTTCGGCCTACGGCACGCTGGTCGAACGGCGACCCGGTTCTTTCTTCCGATTTTCTTTTTAGTTACGAACGCATGCTCACCCCGAGTTTTGGAGCCGAATACGCTTCGATGCTCCATGGAGTTCGCGGAGCTAAGGATTTTAATACCGGAAAAATTAAAGATTTCTCTCGAGTGGGGTTCAAAGCGCCCGACCCGCACACCTTTGTTATCGAACTGGAAAACCCTATCCCCTACTTCTTGCAATTAATATGCCACAGCAGCTGGCTACCCGTACACCCCTCGACCATTTTAAAGTTTGGGAAAATGGATACGATGAACACTCCCTGGACACGGCCTGGCTCACTCGTTGGTAACGGCGCCTTTCAACTAAATGCATGGGAGGTCGCTCGCCAAATTGTCATTAAGAAAAACCCCTATTATTGGAATGAAAAGCAAGTCGCTCTTCAAGGAGTAGAGTTTCGCACCATTACCGATATGTTCGCCGAAGAACGTGCTTTCCGCGGTGGTGAACTGCATCTCACGGGTTCAGTGCCCCCCTATAAAATCGTTCAACTCAAAGAACAGAATTCACCCTACCTTCGCCTAGATACTTTTTTATCTGTTTCATTTATCCGAATTAATACGGCGGTTGAAAAGAATGAGCCCGTCAGAAAAGCCCTTTCTGATGCTCGAGTACGCCAAGCTTTGGGCATGGTCATCGACCGGCAAAAAATTGCGGAAAGAGTACTCAGAGCGGGAGAAATACCAGCCTATCATCTGACCCCTCCAGGAACGGGAGGCTTCACGGCGCGTTCGCAATGGAGTCAAGATGCCAAGGAAGCTCGCCGTCTTTTAGCCGAAGCCGGCTATCCCGATGGTCGAGGATTTCCAAAATTGGAATACCTTTTCAACACTTCTGAAAGTTCGCAATTAGCCGCTCAAGCCTACCAAGAAATGTGGCGACAACAACTTGGTATCCAAGTGGAGTTACGAAATCTGGACTGGAAAGTTTATTTGAGCGCCCTGCATAAAGGAGACTACCAACTCGCCCGTTCAGCGTGGACTGGAGATTACAATGACCCCAATACCTTTTTAGAAATGTTCATTACGGGCAATGAACTCAATCAAACGAATTGGAGTGATGCAGAGTACGATCGACTCATTGGTGCCGCTGCGAAAGAAACCCGCCCCTTCGAGCGCCAAGAAATCTTCCAGCAAGCTGAAATACATCTTCGTGAAGGGGCCCCCATTATTCCCATCGTTTTTAATAAAAATAAATTCCTGATTCGACCCGAGGTACAAGGATGGTATCCCAATCTCCTCGACGAACACCCCCTGCGAGCGGTACGACTCGTCCCCTCCCCTTAATTGATTCCTTCCATGAAATTTTTCCGTCGATGGCAAGGCCGAGGACAACCCCTGCCTGAGCCTTACCCCATTAAATCCATCATCACCAGTTCAGTGACAGCTGGCTTAGTCATTGCTGGTTTATTTTTTCTAACCGAAAAAATCGATCATCTGCTCATCATGGGATCTTTTGCGGCTAGTTCTCTCATTGTTTTCGGTCTACCTGAATCCCCCTTTGCTCAACCACGTAACGTGATCGGCGGTCACCTTATTGGATCCACCATCGGCTTAATCGCTTTCACTTATCTTAGTTCACACTGGTGGGCGGCGGCGGTGGCAGTAGCATTTATTCTTTTTCCAACCCTCATTGGTGCCAGTCTGATCATCTTAGTTGGATTGTTTAAACATAACCTCCATCGCACTAAGCAATGGCCTCTTTATTGGTATTAACTTATGAATCCTGAAACACGCCTCCAAGAACTTGGCTTAACTCTACCTACACCCCCTACCGCCGCTGGTGCCTATGTCCCCGCCGTGCGAACGGGAAATCTACTTTATCTCGCTGGCACACTTCCCATCCGAGAGGGTAAAGTCGTTTCGTTAGGGAAAGTCGGAGGCGAAATCGACCTCGCTCAAGCAGCCGAAGCTGCTCGGCTCTGCACACTCAACGCCTTGGCTAATGCTAAGGCCAGTTTAGGCTCTTTGGATCAAGTGGTACGCGTCGTGATGGTTAATGGTTTTGTTAACGGCGTGGATGGATTTTCTGACAGTCCCAAAGTTTTAAATGGGGCATCCGAATTTCTTCTTCAGGTTTTTGGTGAAGCAGGCAAGCACGCTCGAGCTGCCGTTTCCGTCAATGGCCTACCCTTAGGAGCCAGCGTCGAAGTTCAAATTGTCCTAGAGGTTCGCTAACCTTTAACCGTCTGAGAGACTGACATTAGGGAAGTCGATATAGAACTGTCGACGACCTGGAGGAAGGCCGCAGTTTCCGATTTGCGCACAAGCGTCTTTGACGAGCTGTGCCATTTTAGGATCTCTAGGCCTGGTTATCCAACTCGCAAACGTAACATTTCCTGAGGCATCGACTTTAACAACGACACCACAACTACCAGTACTTGCTTCACCTTCGGCAGCGACAATGTTTGTCCAGGCAGATTTGAAACGAGCCAAAACCTCACCGGCATAAATTTGTTGCTCCGTGGCACTTCCACCCTGACCGCCATTATCACCTTTTCCATAATTGCGTCCCAGTTTCACCGACGCACCGCTGATACCAGCCACCTTACCTTGTCCTGAACTTTTGCTCGAGCGCGATTGGTTAAACTCACTGAGCGTTGTTCGATTGCCGGTCGACGACTTGGCATTTTTCTTGGTCGATTTACTATTTTCTCTATTCACCGACTCCTCTCTGGAGTTTTGATTTTGCGCCGAGAAATCGATTTTTTTAATCTTCACCGTAGTCACTACTTTGCGCTCTCCATTCTCCTGCCCTTGGGCCACTCCTTCTGCCTTGCCAATTTCTCCAGGTTTACGTCCAG